>VBOO01000092.1 GCA_005877505.1 Nitrospirota bacterium | reverse complement strand
TGGGGGCTTCAAGTATTTGAGATATTTCCGGATCACTTCCCATGCTCGCAGCAGCCTCCCCGCTGGCAAATGTCGTCAGTCCACGTTGGTGTCGAAGGGACTCGCGACGCCAAGTGGTTTGAGACTGGGACTTTCCCAAGACGAACTCATCACACTTTTGGGGCCGCCTAAGCAAAGCCTTCCAAGCTCGTTGGAGTTCAAGTTTTTCGTCCAGATACCAGAGATGATCAAGGGCGAACGGTCGTGCCGTCGTCTCACCGTACACATCAAGGCCGACCTCGACGAATCAATGGTCCGTGAGCTTCTTGTTAACGATTACCAGGAAAGTTACGGGGGCGAGTGCATGAAGCTGTGATCCATCTCTGGCAAAAAGGTGGGCTGGCACCGTTTCCTGATCGCGCAGGTACGTGATGGCAGATAAGATCGAGGAGAAGATGCGGGAGGGCGTGGAGCAGGGCGTCTTTCCCGGGGGCGTGCTGCTGGTGTCACATGGGGGGCGGACGGTTCATTATGCCGCGTATGGATATGCCTGTCTTCAACCTGAGCCTGAGCCGGCAACCGTCGACACGATCTACGACCTCGCGTCCCTCACCAAGCCGGTCGTGACTGCGACGGCCGCGGCGTTTCTCGTCTCCGACGGCAAACTCGGATTGGACGATCCGCTGGAACGATATGTTCCCGAGCTGACGCAGGATGATCTGCGGCGCGCGACAATTCGCCACCTCCTCAACCACACATCAGGACTTCCGGCCTGGCGGCCGTTCTATGAACGAATCGCCTCTGATGGTCGCCGGCTGCGGGACCAGCCGCTGGCGGCCAGGCGGGCGGCCGTCTTTGAGGCGATCCACCGCGAGCCGCTGCTCGAGCCCGTCGGCCGTCGCTGCGTGTACAGCGACCTGGGGTTCGTGCTGCTGGGGGAAATCCTGGAGCGGATCGTCAAGCAGGAATGGGCGGCGTTCTGCCATGCCGACGTGTTGGCGCGGCTGGGCGTGTCCGGCCTGTTCTACATGAGCGAACGCGGGCCCACGGGCGGCGTCTCAGTGGACTCGCGCCGGTTTGCGGCGACGGAGCAAGACGAGTGGCGGGGCCGGCTGATCCGGGGCGAAGTCCACGACGAGAACGCGGCGGTGCTGGGCGGAGTGTCCACCCACGCCGGCCTCTTCGGCACGGCCGAGGCGGCGCTCAGGGCTGTCGCGCCCTGGCTCGCAGCCGTGCGGGACGAGTCGTCGCCGATTCCTTCCCGTTGGGCCCGAGAGTTCGTCCGACGACCGGGGATCGATCCCGACGGCAGTTGGGCGCTGGGATGGGACACACCCTCCACAGGTCCTGGACACACACCCTCGTCCTCCGGCCAGTACTTTTCGCCGGCGTCGTTCGGGCACCTCGGCTATGCGGGCACCTCGGTCTGGGTGGACCCCGACCGCGAATTGATCGTGGTGCTGCTCACGAACCGCGTCCACCCGACGCGCAAGAACGACAAGATCCGAACGTTCCGGCCCGCCCTCCACGATGTCGTCTTCACGAGCGTCGTCGGCGGGTGAACGTGGGCTCCCGCTGCCAGTAGTACAGCTTGCCGGGTTCAGCGGTCTCGAGCTCCGGATGGTCGGCCTGGGAGCGGTCCCTTTGATCGGGGCCGTGGACCGTGCCGGTTCGGATCGGCACGCCCTCGCGGAAGACCACGTAGTTGTTCGGGACAGCCGGAACACGGGCGCCCGGCAGGATGACGCCGACCAGATTGAGCGGATCGGCGGCGGAGACCCTGATTTCCTGCGCCATGTGCTTATCCGCGTGCCCCGTTGCCCGCCGCAGAGCGCGTAAGGACTCCACTGCCTCGGGAAGCGCAAACTGCTCGCCGATGAAGCCGCTGACGAAGCGCCCGCCGCGGACAAGCCCGCGCAGCTCCATCTTCCGATAGCACACCAGCAGGTCGCGCCAAGCCAGCGGCAGCGATTCGCGTTGCAGGAGATCCCGGAACACCACGCCGTACCGTCGAAGCAACTGGCGGGCTACCGACTCGACGACCTCAGGGGCCAGCCCATCGGTTGTTGCAGTCTCGGGAGTAATGGTTCGGACCAACGACCAACGGCCGACACTGTGGCGTGGCCGCCTCTCACGTGCACGCCCCTGACCCGCTCGGCGGCGGCGATCAAGCAAAGCACGCAGGTTATCGAACCCATCGGCTGTAACTACTCCTCCCGCAACCAGTTCCCAGAGTCCGTTCTCTACTTCAGATGGGAGGTGTTGTGTTCCCTTGACCAAGTCGGCGAAGAAGCTCGCGCCGTGCTCCCGCAGATAACGACCGAGGTCCTGAGCGATCGAGCTGAGCGCGAGTTCCCGTTGTCCATACATGCCGAGGAGCCACGGCATGTCCTCTCTCGGGAACAGACTGATGGGAGCAACACTGGTCGGGATGATCCGTCGTGGGTGGGCGGGGTCGCGGTCGTCCTCTAGGCGTGGGTGGGGTGAAAGCCTACCCCAGGCCACCGAGCCGCTCAGGCAGAGCCGGTCCAAGAGCGCAGGATCGTATTTGGAGATTCTTGCTGGCAACAGATAGCGCTCCCAGGACGAGGCTGCGGCCTCGAATCCGGCCAGTTGTCGGATGACCTCCAAGAGGCCAGCTTCGCCGTGGAGCCGCGTCCCCGGCGCAACATGCTGCCACTGAAACAGGAACTGCATGAAGTCGGCCGCCGTAACGGGCTCGATTTCCCGCCGCAGTCGCCCGATCGTGAGGCGGTGAATCCGGGCCAGCAAAAGCCTATCGCACCATTCGATCTGGGAGGGGGCCCCGCAGACGCCCCTCCCAGTCCCACCTTCCTCAGGGGTATTTTTCCTGAACCTTCCACGCAAGATCTGCCCCTCAGCCTCCAGACGGAGCAGCGCCCCGTTCACGTTCTGAAGCGGTAGGTGCAGTTTGCCAGCCAGCTCCTCCGCCATCGTGGGGCCGGTGCTTTCCATCCAGCCCTGAACGATTCTCCGGATCGCTTCCTCCCGTTCCAGGTGTTCCTCTGCGCCAACTCCTTCGACCGCCGGACGGAACTCGGCCGACGGGAAGACCGTGCGGACCGTGGTGATGCGTTCGGTCGCGACCCAGCCGGAGAACTCCCCTTCCACTACAATGGCCGCGCGGCCGGTTTCGATCAACGCGGGAAGGAAGGTCGCCCATTCTCCTCCGAGTTCCTCCGGCACCCAGAACAATGTCAGCAACGCGTCGTGGAATTCGTCCGGGTCGCGGACCACCGGCCAGGCCTCTTCGGTCACCTCGGCGATCGCTGCCGGGTCCAGCGCGCCGAGGTCTCCAGCGAGGTCCGGCGGCAAGCTCCGTCGCATTTCGACGGCGCGCGCCCGCCGCTCCTCCAACGGGGCGTCGTCCAGGTAGGCGTACGGATTGGCGTTCAGGATCTCGTGGCAGAAGGGCGACGGCATGGGCGTGTCCACTGCGAGGCAGCGGAGCTCGTCCCGCTCGATTCGCCGGAGCACGGCTACCAATCCATCCACGTCCATCGCTTCGGTGAGGCAGTCGCGGACGGTTTCTCGGACCAGCGGATGATCAGGCAGGGCAGTCTCATCGGGCGCGCCCTTCATGTTGTCCTGGCAGGCCAGCGCGGCGGGAAACACGGCCGCCAGCAGGTCTTCCGCGCGCATCCGCTGGATCTGCGGGGGTACGCGTCGTCCGCGAGCGAAGCGCAACAGAGCCAGCGCGCGCGTTGCGTTCCAGCGCCAGCGGCTGGCGAACATTGGCGCGGCCAGAATGGCCTGGACCAACACGTCGCGCACGGTGTCGGCGCGGAGGAATCCGAAGACCGCCTCCAGCGGGAAGCTGTGCCGCTCGCCCAGCGAAAGGACAAGCCCCTCGTCCGTGGCTGCGGCTTGCAGTTCCTGGTCGAACGTCGCGCAGAACCGCTTCCGCAGCGCGAGGCCCCAGGCGCGGTTCAGCCGGCCGCCAAAAGGGCTGTGCAGGACCAATTGCATCCCGCCCCCTTCGTCGAAGAACCGCTCTGCAATGATCGTCTCCTGGGTCGGCACGGCCCTGAGGATCGCCCGCCCGGCCGCTACGTAGGCAGCAGCTTGCTCGGCTCCCCGACGGTCCAGGCCACATTCAACTTGAAGCCAGCCGATTACATCTTCATTCGAGTCCGACAGGCGTCGGTCTATCTCGGTTCGCACCGCGGCGACTTCGGCAGAGAGCTCGATGGTGCGGGACGGCGCCTCGCCGCGCCAGAAGGGGATCGTCGGCGGTGCGCCATGGGCGTCCTCCACGCGGACCTTGCCGGTTTCCACGCCGCGGATGCGCCAGGAGGCGTTGCCCAGCAGAATGATGTCTCCTGCCAGGCTTTCCACCGCGAAGTCTTCGTCCACGGACCCGACCTGCGTGCCGTCCGGCTCGGCGATCACCGCGTAACTGAACGTGTCCGGAATGGCCCCGCCCGAGGTGAGGGCTGCCAGTCGGGCGCCCCGCCGCGCGCGGAGCCGATGGTTGATCCCATCGTGGTGCAGGTACGCGCCGCCTCGGCCCCGTCGCGTGGCGATCCCCTCGGCCAGCATCCGAACCACCGCGTCGAACTCCGCGCGCTCCAGCTCGCGGTAGGGAAAGGCGCGCCGGCACAGGGCATAGAGGTCGTCCTCCTTCCATTCCTGGGCGGACACCTCCGCCACGATCTGCTGGGCCACGATGTCCAGGGGCGCAGGAGGCACCTCGAGGCGATCGAGGACACCTGCCCGGATCGCGCGCACCAACGCCGCGCATTCGATCAGTTCGTCGCGTGTGGTGGCAAAGAGCCGGCCTTTGGGCTTCGCGCCGATCCAATGACCGGATCGGCCCACGCGTTGCAGGCAGGTGGTGATCGCCCGCGGCGATCCGATCTGGCACACCAGGTCCACGGCGCCGACATCGATGCCGAGCTCCAGCGAGGCGGTCGCCACTACCACGCGGGTCTCGCCATGCTTGAGGCGTTCTTCGGCCGAGAGGCGGATCTGCCGGGACAGGCTGCCATGGTGGGAAGCGACAACTTCGGTACCCAAGTCATGCAGGCGCTCTTCAAGATGGTGGGCCACCCGTTCCGCCAACCGTCGGGTGTTGACGAAGACCAGCGTGGATCGGTGCGCGCGGACCAGCTCAGCCACGCGGTCGTAAATGTCGCTCCAGATCGCGTTCGTTGCCACCGCCCCCAGCTCGTCCTTGGGCACTTCCACCGCCAAGTCCATCTCACGGCGATGGCTGATGTCGACAATCCGGCACCCGGACGGGGGGCTTAGAAAGCGTGCGATCGTCTCGATGGGTCGTTGCGTGGCCGATAGGCCGATGCGGACCGGCCTGGTGTGCGCAAGGGCGTCGAGTCGCTCTAACGACAGTGCCAAGTGCGCGCCGCGCTTGTTTGGCGCCACGGCATGAATTTCATCCACGATGACGGTCCGGACGTCGTGCAGTATCCGGCGGCTCTTCTCGGCCGTGAGCAGCAGGTAGAGAGATTCCGGAGTTGTAATCAGGATGTGCGGCGGCTGCCGGACCATCTGCTGCCGCGCCGAGCTTGGGGTGTCGCCGGTGCGGACGGTGACCCGGATCTCCGGTCGCGGGAGTCCTGCCGCCTGGGCCCGCTCAGAAATCTCGCTCAGGGGCTGGTGCAGATTCTTCTGGATGTCGTTACTGAGCGCTTTGAGCGGAGAGACGTACACGACCTGCGTACGCTCTTCGAGGCCGCCGGCGAGCGCCTGCTTGAACAGGGCGTCAAGACAGGAGAGGAAGGCGGCGAGCGTCTTGCCGGAGCCGGTGGGCGCGCCGATCAGGACGTTCTCGCTCGACGCGATGGCCGGCCAGCTTCGGGCCTGCACGTCGGTGGGCGAGCCGAAGCGCGCGCGGAACCACTCCGCGATGATCGGATGAAACCTGGATAAAGGCATGAACAAGGCATGGTACCATGCCGGGCCGTGCGGCTCCAGCAAGCGGCGGTGGGCCCCCTTTCGGTGTCACCCCTCCGCCTCCGGCGACATCGGATGAGCGCATCTTGCGGGTGGCGGCGAGTGGGACCCGGGCGGAGCGCCCTTCGAGAGCCTCAGGGCGAACGGATTGATTCCGGTCATGCTGAGCCTGCCCTGAGCTTTGCCGAAGGGCTTGTCGAAGCACGACAGGACCCGCTCAGGCCGGGTCCGGGTAGTCCACCCAGGGCTCTTTCTCGGCGTAGTACTTCTTGCCGCGGAAGTTCAAACGTGTCCGCAACCGCCTGAAGCCGATCTTCTGGAGCTGGCCGGCGAGGTGTCGGAGGGCTTCGGCGATGGTCGGCAACGACGGGGTCTCGACGACCACCGACTCGTATTGGGCCTTGGCTGTGTAGCCGGTGGCGGTGCGCGTGATCAACACGGCGCGGCTGAAAGACCGGCCTGGCGGGTCGTTGCCCTCGATCTGGTGCTTCTCGATCAGGGTGTTCTTCCGGAAAATCAACGGCGCGGCGCTCATGGCGGGCGGCATTATACGAAGCGCGTTGCTGGAAAGCAACGGACCGCCTTCGTCGGCGCAGGGGCGACGAGAGGTGTACTATACTCTCTAACCGGAAGGAGGGGGCATGTCGTCGGACCTGGCTTCCCATCTGGACTGGATCCGCGCGCAGTTCCCGGCTCTTGCGCGGGAAGTGAACGGCCTCCCGGTGGTCTTTCTGGACGGGCCCGGCGGCACCCAGGTGCCCCGGCGCGTGATCGATGCGGTCGGCGACTACCTGGCCCGCTCTAATGCGAACACGCACGGTGGGTTCGCCACCAGTCAACGCACCGATGAGACGATCTCCGCGGCACGCGACGCCATGGCCGATCTGCTCGGCTGCGATGGCGACGAGGTCGTGTTCGGCCCCAACATGACTACGCTCACGTTCGCGTTCAGCCGCGCGCTGGGGCGGGAGCTGAAACCGGGGGACGAACTCGTCGTCACGCGTCTGGACCACGACGCCAACGTGGCGCCGTGGCGCGCGCTGGAGGAACGCGGCGCGGTAGTGCGCGTCGTGGACATCCAGGAGAAGGACTGCACGCTGGACATGGCCGACCTGGCGCGGCAGCTCACCCCGCACACGAAGCTCGTCGCGGTCTGCTACGCCTCCAACGCTGTCGGCACGATCAATGACGTGGCGGAGATCGCCCGGCGGGCACACGCCGTCGGCGCGCTGATCTTCGTGGACGCGGTCCACTACGCGCCGCACGGCCCGATTGACGTGCGCGCGCTCGACTGCGACTTCCTGGTCTGCTCCCCCTACAAGTTCTTTGGGCCGCACCTGGGCGCGCTCTATGGGAAACGGGCGCACCTCACGCGCCTCCGGCCCTACAAAGTGCGGCCGGCCACGGACGCGAGTCCCGAGTGCTGGGAGACCGGCACGCAGAACCACGAAGGGCTGGCGGGCGTGGCGGCGGCGATCGACTACCTGGCCGAACTGGGTCGGCGCATGGCGTCTGGCGACGCACCGCGCCGCACGGCCTTGCTGGTGGCGATGGAGGCGATCCAGTGGTATGAGCGGAAGCTGGTTGAGCGGCTCGTCAGCGGGCTGCTGAAGATCCCCGGCCTCACGGTCTATGGCATCAGCGGTCCCGCCTGCTTCGACCGGCGAACGCCCACGGTGGCCCTGCGGCTATCCGGCTATAGGCCGCAGGAGTTGGCGAGTCACCTGGGCGAGCGCGGCATGTTTACCTGGGCCGGCAACTATTACGCGCTGGGTCTGACGGAGCGCTTGGGGGTCGAGTCGAGCGGTGGGATGCTGCGGCTCGGCCTGGTGCACTACAATACAGCGGACGAGGTTGACCGCGTGGTGGAGGCGCTGTCCATGCTGGAGCCCTGTGCCGAGTCTGGAGGTGTCGTATGAGCAGAGGCATTCTGATCACGATCGCCGCGCTGTTGATCAGTCTGAACAGCTGTGCGGGTCCGCCCCAAAGGATCACCGAGTACCTCTCCGGCTTTCAATCGCCCACGGATGGTGCGCGGCCAATCGCTCTGCCGCTGAACGCAGGCTTGGTTGTGGTGCTGCCCGAAGACGAACTGGGCAAATCCACGACGCTGTCACAGGAAGCGCTGCAGTCCGTTGCAGAACGGCTGCAGAAGGCCATCCAGGCGTCGCCGCATATCGTGATCCAACGGATCTTTCCGTCGATCACCATCCCGGCGAACGGCTCGTATGGGTTGAGCCTTGCGCGGCTCCAAGGTCTGGCCCGGGAAGGGAGCCCCGCAACGATGCTCGTGGTCGTGGCCACGTCGCGGTCCGCGAGCAAGCTTCGGTTTTGGCCGATCAGAGAGACTCAGCTCTACGTCCGGATGGATGCGGCGCTTGTGGAGGTCGCCACGGGCCTGGTCCTGACGACTGAATCCGGAGAAGACGATTACGTGATGGCGGAGGCGCTCGACTATGTACAGCGGATCAGCTATCCGCGCCTCTATTACCGGAACTTCACCTTCGGCGGGCCCTTCACGATCGTGACCGGGGATCCGAACAAGGCTCTGGGCGAACAAACCTTCCGCGGCGCCGCCGAGCAACTCGGCATGAGACTACGGATGCGGCTGGAGTGAGTGCGCGGCTGCTGCGGCTGCCGGATCGCATCCGACCCGGCGTGCGGGTGCTCTTCGTGGGCATCAATCCCGGCATCCGCTCCGCCGCGGTCGGTCACCACTTCGCCGGCTATTCAAACCGATTCTGGAAGCTGCTGTGTGAGTCGGGTCTTGTGCCGCGGCCTCTGGCCTGCGAGCAGGATGTCCGTCTTCCCGAATGGCTGTACGGGCTCACGAACCTGATCGCCCGGCCGAGTCGGGGGATTGGCGACCTGACTGCTGCGGAGTATGCCGCCGGTCGGAGGAGGCTGCTGGCGAAGATCCGGCGGTATCGTCCCGAGGTGGTGGCGTTGGTCGGCGTCACCCTCGATAGAGTGCTGTTCCCCGAGCGCGCAGCAAAGGCCGTACGACTAGGCTTGCAAGCGGAGACCCTGGCCGGGGCGTGCGTCTTCGTCCTGCCGAATCCGAGCGGGCGCAACGCCCACTATCCTTACCGAGAGATGCTAGCTGCCTACCGCGCGTTAAAAGCCTACCTGGAAAGCCGGCCGCACTCGTGATGCCGCTGAACTCCCCTAGATCAAAGCGTCGGCCAGTTCGTCGGAGTTTTCTCCCGGCCCTGTCTTCACTTCTTCGGCTTCCACGCGCGGGCTAGTTTTTGAGCCTTGGCGACGTCGGCGGGGGTCATCATTTTTTCTATGGCATCCCGGCTGCTCAGTCCCTTTTCATCGCCATGCTTCCCAGCGAGACTGTACCACATGTGAGCCTGCACATAGTCCCGCGTGACGCCATGGCCCTCAGCGTACATCACCCCCAGGTTGTACTGGGCTAAGCCGAATCCCTGCTCGGCCGCGAGGCGATACCATCGGAGAGCCTCGGCGTAGTTCTGGGAGACGCCGCGGCCGTTGTAATACATCACGCCGAGGTTATGTTGGGCCTTCGCGAGCCCCTGTTCCGCCAACGGCTTCCACTCCTTCAACGCAATGGCAAAGTCGCCGGCCTTATAGGCTGCGAGCCCTTTCTGAAAGTCGGCCTCAGCCCACGCGAGCGTGGCGGTTCCCCATGCAAGCGTGAAGACCAACGCGGTGAGTCGCGGCAAGGTGGGCATATTTTAGAACAGGGGAGCTTGGGGTCCCGGTCGCATGCCGGCGAGGTCCGGGTCTTCTCAATCGGACGGTCGGGGCCGAACGGCCTTTTCCGCCTTCCGCTGGGCCCGGCGTGCCTCTTTTTCCTGTTGCTTGGCGCGCTTGGCCTTCTCACGCTCGCGTTTTGCGAGAGTCGCTTTTCCTGGTCGCGAGATGGAAACCTCCCCGGGCTTGTCAGCGTGCCCATTGAAGAAGAAGCAGGGACGCCCAATCCGGGCGTCCCTGCCTTGTTTTCTGAGGTCGGCTGTAATCTAGTACAGG
>VBOO01000091.1 GCA_005877505.1 Nitrospirota bacterium | reverse complement strand
CAGGGTGGACTCCGTAAAGGGTCTAGATTCTTCGCTGCGCTCAGAATGACATTCCGGTGACCTTCGCTCTATGAAAGTCTTGGCCGCTGAGTATGTCGTCAGCGCGGCGGAGCCCGGGCAATTTCCCGCCGGAGACCTTCCCGAGATCGCCGTTGCCGGGCGCTCCAACGTCGGCAAGTCCTCGCTGCTGAACATTCTGCTGGGACGCAAGAACCTGGCGCGGGTGAGCCAGACGCCGGGCCGGACCCGCCTCCTGACCTTCTTCCGTGTGATGCTCGCAAGCCAGGGAGCCGAGGGCTCTCCTGAGAAGTTCCTGTTTGTGGACTTGCCGGGCTACGGCTACGCCAGGGTTGCCAAGGCCGTGCATGAGCAGTGGGGGCCGATGATCGAGGGCTACCTCTCGTCCCGTGCTTCTCTCCGCGGCGTTGTTTTGCTGACCGACATCAGGCGGGGGGAAGAGGATGAGGTCAATCTGGTCCGATGGCTCGAAAAGCAGGAACTGGGCCTGGTGGCGGTGGCGACGAAGAGTGACAAGTTGCCGCGCGGCCGGCGCCTGCAGGCGCTGCGCGATCTGGAAACTTTCCTGGGCGTGCCGGTGATCGGATGTTCAGCGGTAACGGGCGAGGGGAAGGATGTGGTGTGGAAGGCGATCCGGGAGCTGCTCGCCCGACCGCGCCGGGCTAAAGCCGGATCTCGATGTAGTTCTTGTCCTTCTGTTCCTTGATCCACTCGACGTAGGCTTCTTCGGACTTGAGCTGAAACACGAGGTTCCGGACGTCCTCTTTCACCTCCTCGAAGGGCCGGAACTGAGGCGGCTTGCGGTCGTCCACGCGGATGATGTGCATGCCGATCGAGGAGGCGATCGGTTCGGTAACCGAACCTGGCGGCGCCTGCTCGATCGCCTTCTGGATCTGCGGGAGCATGTCCCCCGGGCGGATGTACCCGAGGCTGCCTCCGCGGCGCCCTTCGGGGCCATCGGAATACTTGGCTGCCAACTCCTCGAACCGTTCGCCTTTTTTGAGCAGCGCATAGACCTCTTGCGCCTTCTCGCGCACCGCCAACAGCTCGCTGCCCGGCTCAAGAGCGATCAAGATCTGGCTGATGCGGACTTCCGGGGGCAGCATGAAGCGGTCCCGGTGTACTTCCTCGCCAGACACCAACAGAGAGGACTGAACCTGCTGGTTGATGAGGCGCAAGGCGGTCAGCTGGTCCTTGATGAGCGCCATCTCTTGGGGGTCGTTCTCGTCTGGCTTCTCGCCGAGCCGGCGCAGGCGGACGATGGCGTCCTTCACCTCCTCCTCCGTGACCTTGATGCCTCGCCGCTTGGCGATCTGCAACTGGAGCTTGCGCTCGATCATCCGGTTCAGGCCCATGTAGTCGATCTGACGCAGGCGCTGGGTCAGCTCGGCCTCTCTGTACCGTTGGCGGACCTGCGCCTTCGCGTCGCCGACTTCCTCCTCAAGTTCGCTCAGCGTGATGACCTCGGTGTTGACCACGGCCACGATCCGGTCTTGGAGACTGGCGGCCCGGGCTGGGAAAACGCCGAGTAGGCCGGCCCCCAGCGCCAGGACCGAGAGAGCTTTCTGGAGGGTGCGCGTTGGCATGCGAGCGTGACGCGGCATTACGGGGTCGCGGCCACCGGGCCGGGTGCGGGGAGTTCGGGGGCCGAACTCGGGACATCGGCGACGCGGAGCTTGGCTTTGGCCCGCAGCGATGCCACAAATTCTTCGTAGCGTTTTCGCCTCTTCTCGTTGAGAAGCTCTTCCCGGACCTGCTCCTTGGCGTCCTCGAAGGATAGGGGAGCACCAGTGGTGCGCTCCACGAGCTTGATGAGGTGGTACCCGAACGGGGTGGCCACCGGCTGGCTGATGCCTCCGACCTTGAGGGTCAGGAGCGCCTTCTCAAATTGCGGGAACGTCTGGCCCTTCTTGATGAGCCCTAAATCGCCCCCCTTGTACCTCGTGGACAGATCAAGAGAGACCTTTCGAGCAAGGGTCGCGAAGTCCTCCCCCTGGTTGAGGCGTTTCTTGAGGTCGAGCGCTTCGTCCAGCGTCTTCACGAGGATGTGGCTGACGCGCAGTTCGTCTGGCGCGGTGTAATTCGCGGCGTTGTCGGCATAGTAGGCCTTCACCTCCTCGCGGGTGACCTTCACCTGGGAGTCCACCTCCTCGATCCTCAGGCGTTCCAAGAGGTTCCTCTCTTTGAAGCGCTCCACGCGTTCCAAGAAGGAGCGGTCGCGATCAAAGCCCCGTTTCTTGGCCTCTTGAAGCAAGAGCTCATGGTTGATGAGCTCCTCCAAAAATTTTTTGCGTCCTTCGGGGCCCGCAAAGGTCTTCCGGGCATAATCCGGAATCTGGGACCACCTGAGGTCGAACTCGCTGGCCGTGATTTCTTTTCCGTTGATGATCGCGAGGGCTTTGGAGGAGGCGTCCGGCTTGTCACTGCAGGCACTGGCGATCGCAACGAGAAGTAGAAGGCCGAGTGTTCTCTTCGATGCACGACGCCATTCGTCCAAACGCACCCTCCCCTACGAACTAATAATGACGTGATTCACTCTGACTCAGAAGGGGGCTGGCGATTTTTATCATACGTTGCGAGGACCTGCAAGGCTCTTTTTATTTCCGGGAATACGGTTTTCCAGGCTGAGTCCGCCCCGAGGAGCTCGAACGAAGTCGGGGAGGTGAAGCGCAGCCGTGTACGATATTGGTCCATGAGCATCTGGAGGCTGGCCTGCGGAGGGAGGGCCTTCACGTCGAAGCCGAAGGCCACGGCTGTCGGGCGAACCTGAATAGCGGCCACGCGCAGTGCCTTCGCCAGCAGGCGGATCTCCATCACCTCGAACAGCCGCTCGACCGGCTCAGGCGGCGCGCCGTAACGGTCCACCAACTCGCCGTGCAGTTGCGCGAGGTCACCCACCTGGGCGCTGGCGCTCAGGCGCTTGTAGAGCACGAGACGTTGCGCGACGTCGCCGACGTAGTCGTCGGGGATGTACGCCGAGACCTGGAGTTGGAGGTTCGGTTCGAACTCCACCGGCACGGGCTCGCCCTTCAGTTCGTGCACCGATTGCTCCAGCATCTGCATGTACAACTCGAAGCCGACCGCATCGATGTGGCCGGACTGCTCCTTGCCTACCAGATTGCCGCTGCCCCGGATTTCCAGATCGGCAGCCGCGACCCGGAACCCCGAGCCGAGCTCCGTAAACTCCTGGATCGCCTGGAGACGCTTCTGCGCGTCCCCGGTGAGCGTGTCCTCTTCGGCGACGAAAAAGTAGGCGTAGGCCTGGTGGGCGCTGCGACCCACGCGCCCGCGGAGCTGGTAGAGCTGGGCCAGCCCGAAGCTGTCGGCGCGATTGACCAGGATCGTGTTGGCGTTGGGGATGTCCAGGCCCGATTCGATGATGGTCGTACACAGCAGCACGTCCGCTTCGCGGCGGTGGAACTTCAGCATCGTGGCTTCCAGCGGCCGTGGGTCCATCTGGCCGTGCGCGACGACGAGCCGGGCCTCCGGCACCAGGTCCTTCAGCCAGGCGCCTATTCGTTCGATGTCCTGCACGCGGTTGTGTACGAAGAAGACCTGCCCGCCGCGGCCCAGCTCGCGTTGGATGGATTCGCGGATGATGCCGTTGCCGAAGCGGACCACCTGGGTGCGGATCGCCAGCCGGTCCGGCGGCGGGGTCTCGATCACCGACAAGTTCCGGAGGCCCGACAGGGCCATCTGCAGCGTGCGCGGGATCGGCGTGGCCGTGAGCGTCAGGACGTCCACCTGGGTGCGCAACTGCTTGAGGCGCTCCTTGTGACGCACCCCGAACCACTGCTCCTCGTCGATCACGACCAGACCCAAGTTGCGGAACTGTACGTCGCTCTGGAGCAAACGGTGCATGCCGATGACGATGTCGATCGAGCCCTGCGCAGCGCCGCGCAGCGTGGATTTCAGATCTTTTGGTGATTGGAGCCGGCTGACGACGCCCACCGTGACCGGGAACGGCGCGAAGCGCTCCGTGAAGGTTTCGAAGTGCTGCTGGGCGAGCAGGGTGGTGGGCACGAGCACCGCGGCCTGCCGGTTGTCCTGGACCGCCTTGAAGACGGCGCGCATGGCGACTTCGGTTTTCCCGTACCCGACGTCCCCGCAGATCAGCCGGTCCATCGGCTTGTCGGACTCCATGTCGCGACGGACGTCCTCGATAGCCCGGAGTTGGTCCGCCGTCTCTTCGTAATCGAACGCGGCGTCGAACTCGTGGGAGAGCAGGCTGTCAGGCGAGAACGCAGGCCGCCCGCGCGCCCGCCGCGCCGCGTGGACGGCGATCAGGTCTTTCGCCATCTCCTCGATGCCCTTCCGCACGCGGGCCTTCGTGCGATTCCAGGCCGTCCCGCCCAGGTGGCTGAGCTTGGGGGGATGACCTTCGGACGGCGAGTAGCGCTGGATCTGGCCCAGCCGGTCCAGGGGGACATAGACCATGTCCCCGCCGGCATACTCGACGATCAGGTAGTCGCTGTCGAAGCCCTGCACCGAGAGGCGACGGAGCCCCGTGTAGCGTCCGATCCCGTGCTGGACGTGCACGACGTAATCGCCGACCTTCACCTCTTCGAGGGATTTGAGGAACGCGGCGCTCTTGGAGAGCGACGGGGCCTTGTGCCGCCCGCCTTTGGCGAACAACTCGTCTTCGACGATGATCGACAGGGCGAGAGGGGCTGCTCCGGCCCCAGGGCCGCGCAGTCCCAGGAGCCCGCCGGACAGCTCGCCCTGCACCAGGGCGTAGGGCGCGTGCGCGCCGAGCGTCGAGACGGGCCTGTCGCCCAGCGGCTCCGCCGGCAGATCGTGTTCCAGAAAGAGCGCCTTCAGCCGATCCACTTGGCCACGGCTCCGGGCGACGATCACGACCGGGCCTTGGGCCCGCAGCGTTTCCAGGCGGGTGAGAGTCTCGGTGAAGGAACGGCCCTTGACCCCGATCCCGACCGCCTGTGGATGGCGCGCTTCGAAGCGCAGGACCTGCGCCGCTTCGGACAGGCCGTCGCTGTCTCCCGGTGGTATGGCCGCGATGCTGAGGAGGCAGCGCGCTCCACCGGCTTCAAGAAGATGGGAGAGTGGGAGGAAGAGCTCTTCGGGATGAGGCAGCGACGGCGTGGACGGCTCGAGCCCGCCGTAGGCGGCGTGTGCCTCTGCCTGGAAGTCCTCGGCATGCTTGCGCAGGTCCGCCGGTTCGTCGGCAATCAATACCGGCGGCGTGGCGAAGTAGTCGAGCAGGGTGTCCATGGCGGGATAGACGGATGGCCCCCGCCACTCGGCGTCAGGCGGCAGAGGAAGGGCCGCGTCATTTCCATCAGGAGGGGCGGGACGAATCAGCTCGCGCGCGGGAAGGACGCGCAGGGAGGGCGTGCGCCCAGAGGATTTCTGGCTGGCGGGATCGAAGAGGCGAACGGTCTCGATGGTGTCGCCCAGGAATTCGAGACGGCGTGGCTCTTCGTGGGCCGTCGAGAACAGGTCCACGATCCCGCCCCGCACGGCGAACTCGCCGGGATTCTCCACTACCGAGACTTGGCGGTAGCCGAGTCGCAGAAGCCGGGTGACGAGGTGCGCCCGTTCGATCGTGTCCGTCTGCTTCAGCGAAAAACACGCCTCGGCGAACAGGCTCCTGGGCAGGAGCCGTTGCAGGAACGCCGTCACGGGCACGATGAGCGCGAGCCCACGGTCCGCTCGGCGGAGCCGGTCCAGTACGCGCATGCGCTGTCCGATCACTTCTACGGGTGGCGCGGAGGCGTAGGGCAGCACGCCCCAGTCCGGAAACCACAGGATGTCATCCGGTGCGGCTCCCTGCAGTCGGTGGAAGAACGCCACATCGGCCTGTACGCGCTCCGCGGCTTCATCCGTCGGGGTCACCACCAATAGGGAAGTCGTCCGATCCGCGAGGCGGCCCGCCAGGGCCGAGAGCACGAGCCCTTTGGCGGAACCGAAGAGTCCGACCACCGCGGTCGAACGCCGTTGCTCCTCAATGGCATCGAGGAGCGGCGATACCAGGGCGGACCAATCAGCGGGGATCGTGGGAGCAGACATCAGGGCAGGGATTTGATGCGGCGGACGAGGCTTGTGGTGGACACGTCAGGCACCAGGGGGATGGTGACAACCT
This sequence comes from Nitrospirota bacterium, assembly GCA_005877505.1. Classification (GTDB taxonomy): domain Bacteria; phylum Nitrospirota; class Nitrospiria; order Nitrospirales; family NS-4; genus NS-12. The sequence continues at coordinate 3,617 of VBOO01000091.1, read as the reverse complement.
GCCCGCCGCGCGCCTGGACGATCTCTCGGCCCACAATCTGGTCGAGCGGCCAGTCGCCGCCCTTGACCAGCACGTCCGGTTGCACCGCGGCGATCAGGTTGCCGGGATCGGGTTCGTCGAAGATCACGACGTGGTCCACGCAGGCCAACGCGGCTAGCACTTCGGCCCGCTGGGCCTGCGGTACGAGGGGGCGCCCCTGCGGCTTGACCGTGCGGATCGAGGCGTCGCTGTTCAGCCCGACGACCAGGCAGTCCCCCAGCTTTTTAGCCTCCTGCAGATAACGCGTGTGGCCGACATGCAGGAGGTCGAAGCAGCCGTTGGTAAAGACGATGCGCTCGCCGCGGGCGCGTCGTGCGTCGAGCGCTGCCGTGAGGGCCTTTGTGGTGAGGATCTTATCAGGCATCGTGCCGTGCGGGTATCTTACCATTCCGCTCGCGGATTCCATACCCGCCTTGTCACCTGGCGCGCGGTTCCTTACAATAGCGTCCGCTGACGTGTGAGGAAATACGATGGATGGCGTGCGGTTTGAACGATTGCCGGGCGAAGGGCACCACTACCCGGTGTTGTTTCACGTCGGGAACTGCTACGTGCCCGTGACCGAGCACATCGTGAGCGAGCTGAAGGCGTGCGCGTTGTTGCCGGGCGAGCGCTTCCTGGAAGTGCTCATCGACAAGCTTGGCTATTCGGAGTACCTGAAGGAGCGCATCCGCGAGGAGCTCAAGAAAACCGGCGACCCTGAAACGCAGGCGACGGTTCTGCAAGGGGTGGTCAGGAATTTATAACCGTCAGTGGGACATAGCGCCCACTTTGACGAGCACGCTTCGAATCAGGCGTTTCTTATCCTCCCGTTCTTCATTCTGATACGCCTGCTTCAACGAGAGGATTCCTTCGTCTTTCTTGCCCGAGGCCAGTTTGGCTAGTCCCAGTCCGTGGAGCGTTTGCGCATCGTCCGGGTCGTACCGGGCGGCTTTCTCAAAATTCTCGAGGGCCTGCGGCACCTTGTTTTTGTTGAAGTAGAGCCAGCCCAGCTTGGCGTAGGCCGAGGCCATGGTCGGCGCCAATTGGACGGCCGCCTCAAACTCGCTGATCGCCTCGTTCGCCCGCCCCTTGGTCTCATGCACCACGCCCAGGGCGTAGCGGACCAGCGGGTCATTCGGGTTCAGGCGCGCGGATTCCTTATACGCGGCGATCGCCGGCTCGAACCGTCCTTGGTCGGCGAGGGCGAGTCCCAGATTGTAATGGATGTATGGATCGTCCGGATTCAGCTTGAGGGCCTCGCGATATTGCGCGATGGCGGACTCAAGGATGCCCTGCTCGTAGTAGGCTGAGCCAAGGTTGAGCCGCATGCGCACGTCCTGCGGGGCCCGGGTCACGGCTTCGCGATACTCGCGGATGGCCATGTCGAGCCGATCCAGCGTGTGCAGGGCCTGTCCGTGAAAGTAGTGGGGGGCGGGATCGTCGGGCGCGAGCCGCGCACTCTCTTTATACTCCCGGATCGCGCCTTCGAGGTCTCCGATCTGCGCAAGAGTCAGCCCCAGAAACAGGCGGGCCCCGGGGTTGTCCGGGTGCTCCCCGGCAAGCTGGCCGGCGAATGCACGGAGCGCCGCCCGCGGGTCCTGCTGCGCCGCCGTGTCGCCCTCGTCCTCAACAGGCAGCCTGAACAGCCTGTCGTGCTGCGCGTGCGCCTCGCGATAGTCGCCTTTCAACAGTAAGCCGGTCACCAGGAGCAGACGGGCTATCGGGTCGTTGGGGTCAGCCTGGCCCCACGCTCGGCCGAGCTCCAGCGCCTGGTTCCAGTTTCTCGCCAGGATGTGCGCCCTGGCTTGTGTTGGGTGATCGTGATGGCGCATGGAGCGTAGAATAGAGGCTTCTTGACTCACCTTGCAAGCGGGGGCTATATCCTCTCTGGGATTGGACTGCACACGACCATGCCTCTGAATCAACAGGCGATTGCGGACCTTCGGGGACGCTTGCGGGAGGCGGTGGAGAACAACCGCGAGGCCTGGGCGGCCTCGCGCCGACTGGTTGCGCCGTCCATCGCCGCCGAGACCCTCCAGCGCCTGCAGGAGGCGGTCGCCGGCTCGTCTCTCGACCGCGGGATACGCGAGGAACTGCTGCGGGTGCTGTTGCCGGCCAGCCGCGACGGCCTTGAAGCGATTCCCCGCGAAGGACTCCGCGAGTTGACGGGGCTCAATCCCACCAAGGCAGTCAGGAATCTGTGCCTGTTACTGGGCGTGGGGGTGGGCGCCGTCGAGGCGGAGGCTGTCTCCGCGATGACACAGGAGAAAGTCGAGGCGGCCGTCCTGGGCAAGGACAATCCTTTCGATGTCCTGCTGGAGGCGGATGTGGCGTCCGTGGTGGACTGCGGTGCCGGCGATCTGACCTTCGAGGAGAAGGTGGTCGAGCAATACCTGGGCCCGCTCGAACGCGTGGGACGGACCCTCATCCTCCATGCATTCGATCGCCTCGACCCGCAGGGGATGTTCAGCGCGTTCGTGCAGGCTGACCGCGACCGGCTGCATCGGCTGCGGCGCCACCCTTCGCCGGGGTTGCGCTTCCGCTACGACGGCAACCGGGACATGCTCGACCTGGCGAGCTGGCGGCAGGATTGCGCCCGTTACACCATCGCCGTGTGTAACAGCCCGGCGACGCCCGCCTTTGCCTACGAGCCGTCCCGACTCGGCGATGACGCGATCCGTGCTCACCTCCGCCAGACCAAGGGCGAGTTCCGGCGTGTGCAGACCAAGGGGCTGGAGGTGCTCGAGGTGCTGCACAAGGGAGAGCGGCTCACCTTCCCGCCGTGGAAGTTCGATGTCTATGGCCCGCTGGCCTTGCTGGATTTGCTGTCGCGAAAGGGTAAGCTCTGCATCCTATCCGCCGTGGACATGGAGGTCTTCCGGGAAGTCCTCTCCCAGCTCCTGCCCGAGGAGGCGGCGCGCCCTCCTGGCGTGTTTTTTACGGAGGGCAACGTGAGGGAGTTTTTCGGGGCGGTCTACGATGAATTGCTGCAGTTGGGCATCGGTCAGAAGATGAGCCTGCCGAAAGTCCGCCAAGACATCCCGCGTGTGCTGGGCGACGAGAGCAAGCGGGGCGATATGTATGGCTTCCGCTATGTCGAGGTCCGGCGTGGCGCGCACTTCCCCGGCGTGCCGGCCGGGCGGACGGCCTACTTGTTCGATCAGATGAAGCTGGAGGCGGCACCCTGGTTCCTGACCCTGGTGCCGGCAAGCTGAGGGGACTAAAAGTGGGCGCGAAAGTCATCCGTGATCACAGGCCGACCGCATCCGGCCAGGTCTTTACCCCCGACGGGCGCGCCAACGCGCTGTACCTTAATGAGCTCTTCGATGCGGTGGCCAAGGAGACCGCGGCACGGCTTCATCGCAGGTACGGCGCCCAGGTTCCTCTGACGGGCGGACTCTGGGGCGGATCCTGGTACTTCGCAGACGAGTGCGGCTATACCCGCGCGCGTTTCCGCCGGCTCTACAGTCTGGTGTGCGTCCCGCAAAATCGGGGGCTTGAAGATCCCGGCAACCTCAAACTGCTGTTCAGAGTCTATGCCAACGTCCTCGCCGAAGCCTTCGAACCCTATGGCATCGCGCTGGGAGACGCGAATGGGG
>VBOO01000020.1 GCA_005877505.1 Nitrospirota bacterium | reverse complement strand
AATTCCCGGAACAGCTCGAAGTGCCCGACGAGGAAGACGGTCAAGCAGGCGGCCGCCAGGCCTTCCGCCGTGGCGATGAGCGCGGTGCGCTCCGGAGCGAGTGCATAGACGACCACCCCGGCGACAGCCAGGACGCTGCCCAGGACTCCCGGCAGGAGCGTCAGCCGATCGCTCATCACCGCCACCGCTGCGATTCGATCACCCGGTGCGTCAGGAACAGGGTGAAAATGATGCCGGCAATGAAATAGACCAGGTCCTTCGTCTCCACCAGTCCCTTGACAAGCTGCTCGAAGTGATCGAGCGGAGAGAGATAGGACAGGACCTTTCCGAGGGCGGTGCCGTCGAACACCTGCCCGGCCCAGCCGAAGAGCCAGAACAGGAGCAGGGCCCCGAAACTCAGAATCACGGCGATGATCTGGTTCTCCGTCAGGCTCGACCCCAGCAAGCCTGCGCTCAGGAACAGCCCGCCCATGAGGAGGACGCCCAGGTACCCGGTGAGGATGGGGGGCCAGCGGAACTCGGCGAAGGGGGCCAGCGCGACCGGGGCGACCGCGCTCAGCGCCAGCATGCCGGCCAAGACCGTCAGGGCTGCCACGAACTTCCCCACGACGATATCGGTGATCGTGACCGGCGACGTCACGAGGAGCTCCATCGTCTTGAGCTTCTTCTCCTCGGCCAGCAGGCGCATGGTCAGGATCGGCACGACCAGGAGCAGGACGACGGCCATATTGTAGAACACGGGCCGGAAGACGAATTCGTTCAGGTTCAGGTTTGGCAGGTCCCCCTGCGCGCGCAGCAGTTGCATGCTGCGGTTGCTGGTGGTCGCGATGGCCAGAAACGAGAGCAGGCCGGTCAGGAGGAGAAAGACAAACGCAACCACGTAGGCGACCGGCGAGACGAAATAGGTGTGGAGCTCCTTGCGGACGATGGCGCCGACCGGGCTCATGGCTGGGCCTCCACACCTTCTTCATGCTGGGTCAGGCGCAGGAAGACGTCCTCCAGCGTCATGGCCACGAGCTTGAGCTCGAGGAGGCCCCAATCCTTCTGAACCGCAGTGCGACCCAGGTCTTCGCGCAGATCACGTCCGAGCTCCGCCTCGACCAGGAACGTGTGGCCTTCCTGGCGCACCGAGAGCACGCCGGGAAGGGCGAGGAGGTGATCCTGGACGTCAAGCGGGGGGTGTTTCAGCGTGAGGCTCACTTTCTCGGAGCGGCGGAGACGGGCCGACAACTGCTCCTGGGTGTCCTCGGCCACGATCCGGCCGTCGTTGATGATGACCACGCGCTTGGCGACCGCCGTGGCTTCCGGCAGGATGTGGGTGCTCAAGATGATGGTCCGTGCGCCCGCCAGCTCGCGGATGAGCTGCCGGATCTCGATAATTTGCTTGGGGTCGAGCCCGACAGTCGGCTCGTCCAGGATGAGGACCGGCGGATCGTGGATGAGGGCCTGGGCCAGTCCGACCCGCTGCTTGAAGCCGCGGGAGAGGTTGGCGATCAGGCGGCCGCGAACCTCGCCCAGCGACATCCGCTCAATGACCTGGTCGAGGGCGACCGGCAGGCGTTCCGGCTCGATACCCTTGATCCGCCCGACGAAGGTCAGGTACTCGGTGACCGTCATCTCGGTGTAGAGCGGCGGGACCTCCGGCAGGTAGCCGATCAAGCGCTTGACCTCCTTGGGCTGGTCGAAGCAGTCGTAGCCAGCGATCTTCGCGGAGCCGGACGTGGCCGGCAGGGAGGCAGTCAGGATCCGCATCGTGGTGGTTTTGCCGGCCCCGTTGGGGCCCAGAAAGGCCAGCACTTCCCCTTTTTCCACGGAGAAGCTGACGTCGGCGATGGCAGTCTTGGGACCGTAGAGCTTGGTCAGATGCTCGACCTGGATCATGATCTCGGCGGGAAACCTCTCTGCACGTGACGGCCACGCGACTTTGCCGTCCGCGTCGTCATCTTATCCGCTGACCCGGAAGGCAGTCAAGGCACGCGTGGTAGCATGAGGCAGAAGAGAAGGAAAGGAAGCCCACTGAAAAAATTTATTGACAATTGGGAGAGTTGAGCTATATTCACACACGATTTTCGGGTGTCATGGTCATTGCCGGTAGAATCCCGAGGGGGGAGGTGCGATAGACGATAAATTGGCCACTCTCTATACAACCCACAGCGAAAGGGGGCAAATGAATTGCACGCACTAGGTCGTCACTTGGTGCTTGAGTTAAACGGTTGCAACCCCAAACTCCTTAATGATGTAAAGAGAGTGGAAGAGATCATGGTCACCGCGGCCAGGATCGCGAAGGCCACCATCGTCGGCACCCACTTCCACCAATTCAGTCCCTTCGGCATCAGCGGCGTCGTCGTCATCGCCGAATCTCACGTCGCGGTACATACCTGGCCCGAACATGGGTACGCCGCGGTGGACATCTTCACCTGCGGCGAGACGCTCACCCCAGAAGTCGCGGCCCAATTCCTCGTGGAGAAGTTCCAGGCCCGTCAGCCGTCGCTCATCGAACTCAAACGCGGACTGATTCCTGACTCCAAGCCGGCCAAGGTGGCTTCCGCCAAGGTCACCAAGGTGGCGAAAGAGGTATTCGCCTATGGCCCCCCCAAAGAACTCCAAGTGGTTTCATGAGCGGCTCGGGCCCAGCGAGGGGCATGTCCACGAAGTCAAGGCCGTCCTTTTTTCCAAGGAGACTCCCTTCCAACACATCGAGATCGTCGAGCTGGGCGACTACGGCCGGTCGCTGATCCTCGACGGCAAGGTCCAGTCCACCGAGACGGACGAGTTCATCTACCACGAGGTGCTCGTCCACCCGGCCATGCTGGTGCATCCCGACCCCAAGCGGGTGATGGTTATCGGCGGAGGGGAGGGGGCCACACTCCGCGAGGTCCTCCGGCACCGGTCGGTCGAGCGGGCGCTGATGGTGGACATCGACCGCGAGGTCGTCGAGGTCTCCCGCGCGATGCTCCCGGAGTTCCATGGCGGCGCGTTCGACGACCCACGCACCGAGCTGGTCTTCGAGGATGCCCGCCGGTGGCTCGAGACGCACGACCAGGTCTTCGACGTCATCATCATCGACCTGTCCGACCCCATCGAAGAGGGGCCCTGCTACCGGCTCTATACCCGGGAGTTTTACCGGTTGGTGAACCGGCGGCTCTCGTCGCAGGGGACGATCGCGCTCCAGTCCGGCTCCGTCGCGCCGCATGAGCTGCTGAACTTCAGCGCGATCTACCGCACGTTGCTGACCGCCTTTCCGGCCGTGTGCCCTTATGTCGCGAGTGTGCCCTGCTTCGGGCTGCCCTGGGGGTTTCAGGTGGCGTCGAAAGAGGTCGACCCTCGAGCGTACTCACCCACCGACTATGACAAGATGATCGCCCGGCGGATCCAGGGCGAGTTGAAGTACTTGACCGGGGAGCTCTGCATCGCCCAGATGGCGCTGCCGAAACATCTGCAGGCCCGCCTGGCCAGCGAGACCCGGCTCATAGAGGACGACGCGCCGCTCTATATCTATCACGATCACGCCCGCGCCCATTAACCCGCATTATCCAGGAACGTTTCTGCTGTTCACCCGTTGCATTTCGCGGAGCAACGGGTACCCGGGATCCGGTGCTGCGACAAGCCTGCACGTGCTTGCTATAATCTCTCCCATCGTCATCGCGATGCGGATACTGGTCATCGAGGACGAGGCCAAGGTGGCCTCTTTCATCAGGCGGGCGCTGGAAGAGGAGAGCTACGCCGTGGATGTCTGCGCCGACGGCGCCCAGGGGCTTGAGCTGGCCAGCGGCGGGTGCTATGACCTGGTGATCCTGGACCTCATGCTGCCGGGGCATCCGGGGATGGAGGTGCTCAAGGCGCTGCGCAGGCACCAGGTCTCCGTGCCGGTGCTGATCCTCACGGCGCAGTCGCAGGTCACCCAGAGGGTGACCGGGCTGGATGCCGGCGCCGACGACTATCTGACGAAGCCGTTTGCAATCGAGGAGCTGCTGGCCCGCGTGCGCGCCCTGCTGCGACGCGGCAGCGGCGAGGCGGCCGGCCTGCTACAAGTGGAGGATCTCGTCCTGAATCCGGCCACCCGCGAGGTGACCCGCGGGGGACGGCGCATCGAGCTGACGGCCAAGGAGTACGCCCTCCTGGAATACCTGATGCGCAACACCGGGCGCGTGCTGACCCGGCCGCTGATCGCCGAGCACGTCTGGAACCAGGACTTCGATACGTTCACCAACGTCATTGACGTGTACGTCAACTACCTGCGCAACAAGATCGACCGCGGACAGGACCGCAAGCTGATCCACACGGTTCGCGGCAGCGGCTATACACTGAGGAGCGAGCCTTAAAATTGCCGCTACGGGTCCGCCTCACGCTCTGGTACGGGACCGCGCTGGTCCTCGTCCTGATCATCTTCGGCGGCGCGCTCTATGCCGTCCTGGCCCGCGGCCTTCGGGACCAGATTGATCGGTCTCTGGACGAGGCCGCCGTCGTGGCGGTGCGTGCGGTGGAGCAGCATGGGCTCGGCCCGTTCCTGCCGTTCGAGGATCTGGCCGCGGAGTTTCCCGAGCTTGCCGTCCTGGACAAGAGCTTTCAGATTTTCAGCCCGGCCGGCAAAATCACCATCCAATCCCCGAACCTGAGGCGTCAAGACATTCCCCTCAGTCCGACAGCCCTGGCCGCGGCGCTGAACGGCCAGGCGACGTTCGAATCCGCGCGATTCCAAGACGGCTCGACGTTCCGGCTGCTCTCGGTGCCGATTCGGGAGAACGGCGTGCTGGTGAACATCGTGCAGGTCGGGACGTCCCTGCGTCCGGTCGAGGAGATGCTCCACCGGCTGGTGCTGGTCCTGCTGGTTTTGGCCCCGATCGCCTTGGCGGTCGCGCTGGGCGGAGGCTGGTTTCTCGCGGACCGCGCGCTGCGTCCCGTCGAGGCCATCACCCAGGCGGCGCAGCGGATCGCGGCCGGGGACCTGACCCAACGCCTTGCGGCGCCTTCCACGTCGGATGAGATCGGCCGACTGGCGGCGACCTTCAACGACATGATTGCCCGCCTGGAGACGTCGTTCCGGCAGATGCGCCAGTTCAGCGCGGACGCCTCCCACGAGCTGCGCACGCCGCTGACCGTCATCAAGGGAGAGGCCGAGCTGGCTCTGCGTCGGACACGCCCGGCGGAGGACTACAAGCTGGTGCTGGAGAGTACGCTGGAGGAGATCGATCGCATGACCCAGATCGTGGACGAACTGCTGTTCCTCTCGAGAACCGACTTGGGCGAAGTCGTCATCGAGAGGCTCCCCGTGCGGCTCGATGCGCTGGTCGAGGACATCCGGCGGCAGACGGGGGTGCTGGGGCAGGAGCAAGGGGTGCAGGTCACGGTGGGGTCCGTGGACCCCGCTACAGTGCTGGGCGACGAGCTGCGCCTGCGGGAGTTACTCCTGAACCTGGTGGACAATGCCGTGAAGTATTCGAGACCAGGGGGAAAAGTCGAAATCGCCTTGTTGCGCGAGGGCGCGGCGGCCCGGCTCTCGGTGACGGATCAGGGCATTGGGATGACGCCTGAAGAGATGGGCCGGATCTTCGATCGGTTCTACCGCACAGACGCCGCCCGGGCGCATGCCAAGAAAGGCACCGGCCTGGGCCTCTCAATCTGCAAGTGGATCGCCGAAGCCCACCATGGGCGGATTGAAGTCCAAAGCCATGTCGGCGAAGGGTCGCGGTTTACGGTCGTGCTGCCGGTTACGCCCTCGTAGGGGCACGGCGCGCCGTGCCCCTACATTAGCGCCTTTTAATTTCACGCTAATCCTTCTCTCATCTTCGGCTGCTATGCTCCGAGGCAAAAGGGCCGTCAAGGCCTTTGCACCAAAGGAGGAAGATGCCATGAGTCAGCTACTACATCGTCATCTGGGAACGATCGCCGGGGCGGTCGTCCTTGGGGCCGCCCTGTTCCTGGGCGGGGAGTATCTCACCTATTCACAAGCGGCGGGCCCCGCAACGCCGGCTGCGGTCAGCCCCTCACCTCCGGCCGCCACTGTCTCCGCGCCTGGCTTTACCGAAGTCGCCAAGGCCGTCACGCCGGCCGTCGTCAATATCACCTCCAGGATCGCGCGGAAGCATGAGCGGATGATGCGTGATCCGATGGACGAGTTCTTTCGCTCGCCGTTCTCGCCGTTTGGGTTCCCGTTCGGCCCGGAAGGGCCGATGCCGCCTCGTGAACCTCACAGAGGCGGGATGGGCTCCGGAGTGATCGTGTCTCCGGACGGGTACATCATCACCAACAACCATGTCGTGGATGGCGCCAATGAGCTCATGGTCACGCTGACAGACAAACGGGAATTCAAAGCCAAGATCATCGGGACGGATCCCAAGACCGACCTCGCCGTCGTGAAAATTGATGCCTCCAATCTGCCTTACGTTCGATGGGGAGATTCCTCCAAGCTGCAGGTCGGTGAGTACGTCCTCGCGATCGGGAACCCGTTCGGGTTGAATTCGACGGTCACGCTCGGGATCGTGAGCGCGCTAGGCCGCGGTCACATGGGGATCACGCAGTACGAGGACTTCATCCAGACCGACGCCGCCATCAACCCCGGCAACTCCGGCGGGGCGCTGATCAACACCGCTGGTGAGCTGGTCGGCATCAACACCGCCATCGTCTCGCAGACCGGCGGCTACCAGGGGGTCGGGTTCGCCGTGCCGGCTAGCATGGCCAAGCCGGTGTACGAAAGCCTGGTTAAGACTGGCAAGGTCGTCCGTGGCTATCTGGGCGTCGCCATCCAGGACTTGACGCAAGACCTCGCCAAGTCGTTCGGCCTCAAGCAGGCCAAGGGGGCGTTGGTGAGCAGTATTGCCGAGGACAGCCCGGCCGAGCGGGCAGGGATCAAGCAAGGGGACGTGATCGTGGCCTATCAGGGCCAGCCGATCGACGATTCCTCGGTCCTCCAACGGGAAGTGACCCGCACGCCGGTGGGCACGAAGGCGACGCTGAAGGTCATCCGGGACGGCCGTGAGCAGGAGGTCACCGTGACCGTCGGGGAGCAGGCGGAAACGACGAAGGTCGCCAGCGCCGATTCCTCTGCGGAGAACGCGTTGGCGGGGGTGGAAGTGCAGAGCCTCGACCTGCAGACGGCGCGCGAACTGGGGCTGCGCGGCAAGGCGCAGGGCGTCGTGGTCGTCAATGTGGAGCCGGACAGCCTAGCCGACCGCGCGGGCTTGGCGCAGGGCGATGTCATCAAGGAGATTAACCGGCAGCCGATCAAGTCCGTGAGGGACTACGAAAAAATCGTTTCGAACCTCAAGAAGGACGAATCCGCGCTCCTGCTGATCAACCGGCGCGGTACGGCCCTGTTCATCACGATCAAAGCCTAACCGTTTACAGTAGGGGCACGGCGCGCCGTGCCCCTCATTTTTCACCCGATGATGCGGCCGACGAGGTCGTAGGCGGCGGCGTCGGTGATCTCGACCTTGACGAAGTCGCCGGGCACGGGGAGGGGCGCGTCTTGGCGCGCCTGGGGCGGGAGGGTGAGATCGGTGGCGCCGTCGTTCAAGTAGACCACGCCGTCGATCTCGGGGGCTTGGCCCTCGTGGCGGGCCTCCAGTAAGAGGTCCGTTTCGTCCGAGACGCCGTCCACCATCACCTCGATGGTGCGCCCGATCAACCGACGGCTTTTCTTCAGCGCGATCCTTTCCTGAACCGCGATCAACTCGGCGCGACGCTCATCCATCACCCGGCGGTCGATTTTCTTGTCCAGGTCGAAAGCCGGTGTGCCCTCTTCGTCCGAGTAGAGGAAGACACCGACCCGGTCGAATTCCATTTCGGTCAGGTAGCGCTTGAGCTCGGTGAACGCGGCCTTGGTCTCGCCCGGGAAGCCGACGATGAACGCCGTCCGGAAGCTCAGGCCAGGAATGCGGCCGCGCAGCCTGTCTACCAGCCTCGTGAGGTGGGCCTTGTCGCCCAGGCGGTGCATGCGCTTCAGCAGGGCGTCGGTGACGTGTTGGAAGGGCATGTCGATGTACTTGGTGATGTTCTCTTCCCCTGCGTAGAGATCGATCAACTCATCCGTCACCTGTTGCGGATAGAGATAAAAAGGCCTGATCCAGCGGAGGCCTTGCACGGTGACCAGCTCCCGCAACAGGGAGACCAGGCCGCGCCGCAGGCCGAGGTCCACACCGTAGTTGATGGTGTCCTGCGAGATGAGGTTGATCTCCTTGATGCCGTCAGCCGCCAGGGCAGCGGCCTCCGCGACGATGGATGCAATCGGCCGGCTCCGCTGCTTCCCCCGCATGAGTGGGATGGCGCAGAACGCGCAGTTCCGATTGCAGCCTTCCGCGACCTTGACGTAAGCGGAGTGCGCCTTGCCGAGACGCAGTCTCGGCGATAACTCGTCGTACAAATAGGGCGGCGGGCTGGCCCACACCCGCTGGATCTGGCGGTCTGGATGCAGCAGGGCACGGCAGATCTCCGCGATGCGGCCGGTGTCCCCGGTGCCGACGACGCCGTCCAGCTCCGGCAGCGCCTTGAGTAACTCGCCCTGGTAGCGCTGGGCGAGGCAGCCGGCGGCGATCAGGACCCGGCACACCCCCGTCTTCTTCAACTCGCCGTGCTCGATGATGGCGTTGATGGACTCCTGCTTCGCTTCCTCGATGAAGCCGCACGTGTTGATGATGACGACTTCGGCGCGCGCGGGATCGTCGGTCAGGGTGAAGCCGTCCCGCGCCAGCGTGCCCAGCATGACTTCGCTGTCCACCTGGTTCTTGGAGCAGCCGAGGTTGACGAAGCCGATCGTGGTCGTACGGGTTCGTACGTGTGCCGTGCTCGCCGTGCGCGGGGCCATGACGGGCAGTGTAGAGGAGGGGGAATTCCGTGTCAAATCAGTTCGTCCTCGCACTTTCCTCTTGACTCTGAGCGCGCCGGACTTATACCATCCCATATGGCAGCGCCCTCATAACCCTCATCGAAGCCTGTCTTCTGCAGGCTTTCTTTAATCCCCACAGTTTCCTGGCTAGATTCCTCTGAAACTTGGCGGGGTTCGCCGCGGATGGAACTGCAGCAAGGTGCGTGCGCCGGCTGCTTGGCATGAACCTGGGGCAAAGGAGAGGCATGAACACAACTGGATTCTGCGCGAAGGGTCTCCTGCTGGCTATGGTCCTGACCATACCGGCCTGTATGACGATTCCGAAGGGGCTGGGCGACTATGATGCCGGCTTCAAGGAACTCGGCATGGCCTCCTGGTACGGGGGGAGCTTTCATGGCCGGCTGACCGCGAACGGCCAGGTCTACGACCAATTCAAGATGACCGCGGCCCATCGGCTCCTGCCACTGGGCTCCGTGGTGCGCGTCACCAACCCCGAGAACGGGCGAGAGGTGGAGGTATTCATCAACGATCGCGGCCCCTTCATCAGGGGCCGCATCATCGACCTCTCGTACGCGGCCGCGGAACACCTCGGGGCGGTCTATCCCGGCACGCTGCCGGTGGTGGTCCAAGTGCTCCGGATGGGCAAACGAACCCTGGCGACTGGCCGGCTGCTCGGACAGAAGCCGGGGAAAGGCCCTGACCTCGAGTTGAGCGTCGCGGCGTTCTTACGAAGCGGCGGGCATGCCGGTGAGCCATCGTGGCTCCGCACCGTGGGCGGCCAGTCCGCGGCGGCCAGCCGGGGCCCTCTGGACGTCCTCCGAGACCCGCGGCGGCCCCGCCGTGGGTCTGGTGCCGCGATGAACCCTGAAGAGATGACCCCCGAAGACCAGGCAGAATCCGTCCACGAGGAGATCATCGCGGGGGTCTTCGCCTAAGTCTCCATTGACACTCCTTGAGACAACCCGATACACTCTCCTGAGCGCTGAATGGTGAGCGAGGAATTCTGAATTCATCATTTCAGCGTTCATCGTTCTGCGTTTCAGACACGCGTGGCAAGGGGAAAGCATGGGGGAAAAGAAGACACCGCTCGAGGAGGACATCGCGCGGCTCAAAAAGAAGATCGCCGAACGGAATGCCAAGACAGGCAAAGCGTTGGGGGATGCAGCCCTGCGGGCGTTGCGTAAGCGCCTGAAGCGGGAGCAGCGCAAGACGCGAGCCCTGGCGCAGCGCTTGGCGCATGCGCGAGGCAAGAAGAAAGAGGCCCCACCGGCTGCGGCCGTAGCAAGTTAAGGAAGATCACCATGGCTGAAGAGACTGGGAAGAAGGAAAACGCCGAAAAGGCGAAGGCCAAGCCCGTCGAGACGACGTCGGCGATGCCCGACGGGTCGGACAAGTCCGAGTACATGCCGGCAGGCCTGGAGCAGCCCGTCGCCGAGGCCGCGGCTCCGGCCGTAGTCGAGGAAGCCAAGGCCCCCGAGGAGAAGGTCAAGGACGAGGTCGAGATCCAGATCGACCTCCTGAAGGACAAGGATTGGTACCGCCGGCGGGAAGCCGCGATTACTCTGGGCGAGATGGGCGACGAGCGGGCGATCCCCCATCTCATCGCCGCACTGCGCGATTCAGAGTGGAACGTCAGGGAAGCGGCCGAAGACGCGCTGGCCCAGATCGGCTCTCCGGCCGTCGAGCCGCTGATCAAGGCTCTGCGGGAATACCAGATCCGCAAATTCGTCATCAAGATCTTGGGGAAGATCAAGGACGAGCGGGTGCTGGACCCGCTGTTTGCCCAGCTCAGGAATGAAGAGTTCAAGGAGGCCGCGACCGATGCCTTGGTCGAGGTGGGCCAGCCGGCCGTCGAGCGTCTCACCGCGGTGCTCAATGACAAGGACAAGAATGTCCGCAAGCACGCCGTCATCGCGCTCGGCGACATCGGGGTCACGGAATGCGTGGATCTGCTGATCGAGGCCACCAAGGACGAGGAGTGGGAGGTGCGCTTGGCGGCGATCGCGGCGCTCGACAAGGTCGGTGACGAGCGGGGCAAGCCCGCGATCAAGGCGCTCATGAAGGACCCGGACTTCGTCGTCCAGATGCGCGCGGAGCGGATCATCTTGGACTGGAAGAAGAAGGCGAAGGTCGCGAAAGAGGCCCCGGAAGAGGAGGAGACCGAAGAGCGCGCGGGCACGGCGTAACTTTCAAACGCAGAACTCTGAACGCTGAAGTCAGAATTCAGCATTCATAATTCATCGTTTGCTCATTTCGTCAGTAACTGGTCCAACTCCTTTACGATCTCGTCCACTTTCGCCTGCAGGCCCGGCCTGAGCGCTTGCGCGTCGTCCTGCACCGCCTCGACCATGTCCATCACCTCCTCCAGTTTTCCTTTGGACTCCTCGCCAGCCGTCTCCATCGCCTTCTTGAGGGCCCGCCAGGCTTCCCCCAAGCCGGTCGCGGCCTTGCCGTAGTTCTTGTCGAGCAACTCGGACTTTGCTTGCACCAACCGTTCCTTGGCGTTGACGAGGTTGGTGCGCAGGCTCAGGTTGCGCTCCAGTGTGCTGGTACTTGCAAGGACTTGGGTGCCGAAATGCCTG
Source organism: Nitrospirota bacterium (assembly GCA_005877505.1). GTDB lineage: Bacteria > Nitrospirota > Nitrospiria > Nitrospirales > NS-4 > NS-12. The sequence continues at coordinate 12,547 of VBOO01000020.1, read as the reverse complement.
GCCTTCTGCAGGAAGGTTTCGGTCCCCTGCCGCCCGACGTACATTCCGAATACGAAGGCGAGTCCCACGATGGTGAGCATCCCAAGGAATTTCAGCATGTCGTTCCCCCCTTACCGTTTCCTGTCTGGGACAGCCCCGCCGAGGTGACCGGCGGCGAATGCGCGGACGGTCAGGTCCTTGTCCAGCAGAGCACGCCTCAGATACGGAATGGCCGTCTTGCCTCCGACCCGCCCCAGCGCTTGGACCGCCGCCACGCGGACCCGCGGGGCGGGGTCGTCGAACGCCTCCAGTGCCAAGGCCATCGCCCGCTCTGGGGCGCTTCGGGCCATCGCGCCCACCGCCGCACTCCGCACGCCGAAATCAGGGTCCTTGAGCAGCTCCCGCATGACCAGCGCGGCCTCGCCCTCACCCAGCCTAACCAGCGCTTCCGCCGCCGCGAGCCTGACGAGGGAGTCGGGGTCTTTCACGGCGCCCCACAGCTCGCCAATCGCCGCCTTGGCGTTGAGCCGGCCGAGGCTGACCGCGGCGAAGTTACGGACGTACGGGTCCCGGTCGCTGAGCGCGTCCACCAGCGCCGTGATGGCGGAGGTCGCGCCCAGATCGCCCAAGGCTCCTGCGGCGAAGGACCGGACCGAGGCATCGGGGTCGCTCAGGCCCAGCGTCAACACCGAGAGTGCCGTCGGGTCTTTCACTTTCAGCCGGCCGAGGATGCCCATGGCCGCGCCCCGGACTGCGGGACTGAAGTCGCGGGCGGCTGTCAGGAACGACTGTACCAACTCAGGCTGGTTGAGCCGCACCAGCGCCTCGCGCGCGACCAATTGGACGATAGGGTCCTGGTCTTTCAAGCCGTGCCGCACCAGCCCGACGACCGACTGGTCCTTGGAAAGGCCAAGCGTGGAGAGCGCTGCGATACGGACAGTGACGTCCCGGTCGGCTACGGCGTCGCGGACGGCGGACAGCTTGGCAGCCAGCCCCAGACGCCCGGCGGTCTGGATAGCGAGGGAGCGCACCCGTGGCGAGGAGTCATGCAGGGCCAGATTCAGGGCGGCCACTGTATGAGCCGGTCCGAGCTCAGCCAAGGCAGTTGCCGACGCGCCGCGCCCGGTTTCCTGGTCCTGGGCGAGCAAGTGCGTCAGCAGAGCGACGCAGATACGCCGCAGCAGGTCGCCCTTTCCCTTCCCCGCTTGGACCAGGTAGTCGTGGTCGGCCAGCGCCTCTTCCGAGTGACCCAGATAGCCGTGCGCAAGGGCGCGCAACTCGCGGGCCGCCGCATGGTCCGGCTGGGCCGCCAGCAGGGTGTTCAGCATCCGGACCACTGTGGCGTAGTCCTTGCCCTCGAAGGCTGCCTGGGCGGCGCGGAAGTCGTCTGTGACGGCGAGGGCCGCGTGCTGGAGTGCGAGTTGGAGGAGACTGGTCAGCACGCCCACGACGAGCGCGGGGGAACGGGCGGAAGTGATCCGCATGGGCGACATCTTATCAGGAAATCCACCAGGAAGGAATCGCGGGACGACGGCGACAGAGTCTGATTGACAGACATGGATGGATATGCCACCTTTCACGAGCTCCGATGATTCCGCTACGGGACGAGAATCCCACGACGCTCACGCCGGTCGTGACAGTCTCGCTGATCGTTCTGAACTGCCTGGTCTTTCTGTACCAGCTCTCGCTGGGTCCTGCTGAGGAGCGCTTCATCTTGGCCTTCGCGGCGGTGCCGGCCGAATGGTTTCACCCTGGCACGGTGGTGGGCGATCCGGCGGTGCCTTCCGCGTTGACCGTCCTGACCTCGATGTTCCTGCACGCGGGTCTCATGCATCTGGGGGGCAACATGCTCTACCTCTGGATCTTCGGCAACAATATCGAAGACGTCATGGGCCACGTTCGCTTCATCCTGTTCTATCTGCTGTGCGGGGTCGCGGCCGTTTTCGGGCATGCCCTCACGGCTCCGGACTCGACGGTTCCCATGATCGGGGCCAGCGGGGCGATCTCCGGGGTGCTGGGCGCGTATCTCCTGCTGTTTCCCACTGCGCGCGTGCTGGTGCTGATCCCGGCTGGCTTCCTCACCCGCGTGGTGCCCGTGCCCGCCGTCGTCGTTCTGGGATTCTGGATCGTGATGCAGATCATCAATGGCGCCTTCAGTTGGGGGGGCCTCGGTGGCGGAGTCGCGTGGTTCGCCCACATCGGCGGGTTTGTAACCGGACTGGCGCTGATCAAGGTCTTCCAGCGGCGACCGGTCAACGACATCTTCCGGTGGTAGCCCTCCGGGGGGGCCTGTGGTAAGATCGGGCGGTTTTGTACGGATTCATGATGAAGGAGGGCGGTATGCATTCAGGGCTTTTCGTCATCATCGGAGTGATCCTCGGCTGGGGGGTCGGTCCCCCACCCGCGGTTGCCGCCGACATGAGTCTCACGGGCAAACTCACCATCGCTGTGACCGGCCGCGAGCAGGCCCTCTTTGAGAGGGCAAGCGTCAAATTCGAGAAACTGCATCCTCGCGTGAGGGTGCGGTTCGCGGCGACGGATGGCGGGGATCCACTGGCGGCCCTGGCCGACGGCTCGGCGGACATCGCCGTGATGGGCAGAACCCTCAAACCCGAAGAGAAGGACTGGACAGGCACAACCGTCGGGTGGGAGGGGATCGCCATCATGGTCAACGCCTCGAATCGTGTGCAGGAGATCACGCTCAAACAGGTTACTGATCTCTTCAGCGGAACGGCGAAGACCTGGGATCAACTCGGGGGGCTTGAAGCCAAGATCATGGTCGTCAACCGGGAAGTAGGCAAGGGGGTGCGACCCTACCTGGAGCAGCTCTTGGACTTGGACGGGAAGTTCGTGAACGGAAAAGGCGTAGTGGAACCAGACAAGGAGGCCATCCGATTCGTCTCCGGCAATCTGAACGCGGTGTCCTACATCAACCTGAGCACGGGCGTCGGCAACGTCAGCGTGGGCGTGCCGATCCGTCTGCTCACGATCAATAAAGTCGATCCGGAGCCGCCGAACGTGTCCTCCGGGGCCTATCCGCTTCGCCGTCCGATCGTGGTGATGACGAAGACTCCTCCTTCACCTGTCGTCAAGGCATTCGTGGACTTCATGCTCGACAGGGAAGGGCAGAAGACCGTCCAGGAGGAAGATTTCGTACCCTTGATCGTGACGAAGTAGCTACACGGATGGAGCCCGGCGCGAAGAGGCCATCGAAGCACGCGTTGAGGACCGAGCCCCAGGGCCGGTCGCGGCTCGGGGAGCTTCTGGTCGAGCGGAACCTCATCACGGCGGAGGTCCTCCAGGAGGCCCTTGAGGAGCAACGCCAGTCGGGCCGGCTCATCGGTGAGATCATCCTCGACCGGGGGCATGTCACGGAAGCGCAGCTCATCCCCTTCCTGACCAATCAGCTCAAGCTCCCCTATACCGACGTTTCCGCCCTGACCATCGGTCCGGACCTACTCAACCTGATCCCTGAGACATTGGCACGTAAGTACACTGTCCTGCCGGTCCGTCTGGATGGGAAACGACTGGAGGTCGTGATGGCCGATCCCATGGATCATGAGGCGATCCAGGATCTCTCCTTCGTCACGGGCTGCCAGGTGTCACCGGCTCTCGGCAGCCGGTCCCAGATCAAGGACGCCATCGAACGGTTCTACTCCAGGCACCTGGAGGGGGCGGGCCGGCTGCTGGCAAAAGGCGTCGGGCAGGCGACCACACCGGTCCCCACGCCACGCTCCCAGGAGGCCAGCGCGCTGGACGCCGATGCCGAGGATGCCCCGGTCGTCCAGTTGATGAATCTCATCATGCGCAAGGCGATTCAACTCGGGGCCAGCGACATCCACATCGAACCAGGCGTACCGGATGGAACCGTTCGGTTCAGGCTGGACGGATTGCTGTCTGATCAACTCAAGGTACCGGTCGCGCTGCACCCGGCACTGGTGTCGCGCATGAAAATCCTCGGACGTCTTGACATTGCCGAACGGCGGCTCCCGCAGGACGGTTCGGTCCGCGTCAAACTGGAAGGACGCGAGGTGGACCTGCGCATCTCTACCATCCCGCTGCAGCACGGGGAAAAGGCGGTGCTCCGCATCCTGGACGCGTCGAGCAAGAGCCTGGGGCTCGAGGACATCGGCCTGAACGCCACCGATGTGAAGAAGGTCCAGGGGCTGATCACACGGCATAAGGGCATGGTCGTGGTCACGGGCCCGACCGGCAGCGGCAAGACGACTACGCTCTACGGTATCCTCAATCGGATCAAGTCCCCCACGACGAACATCGTCACGGTAGAGGATCCGGTCGAGTATCACTATCCGGGGCTCAATCAAATGCAGGTCAACGCGGACATCGGTCTGACCTTCGCCAAGGGCCTTCGATCAATTCTCCGCCAGGATCCCAACATCGTTCTGGTCGGGGAGATCCGGGACGCCGAAACGGCGGAAATCGCCTGCCGGGCGGCGCTGACCGGCCACCTGGTCTTCACCACACTCCATACCAACGACGCGCCTTCCACCATCACGCGACTGCTGGACATCGGGGTGCCCCGCTACCTGGTGGCGTCGGTGGTGATCGGGATCATCGCCCAGCGACTGGTGCGGACCGTGTGCCGTGAGTGTAGGGCGCCCACCCAGCCCGACGACGCCGTGGCGACTGCGTTGGGTCTGGCGGCGGTGAGTCTGGCCGGCGGCACATACATGGCCGGCAAAGGCTGTACGAGATGCCAGCAGGCCGGCTACAAGGGGCGGACGGGCGTGTTTGAAGCGCTGGTCCTGGATGCGAGAATCAGGGACCTGATCCAGCGCGGAGCGACGGAAGAGGACATCCGTATCGCCGCGCAGGAGTCCGGGATGCGCACGCTGGTGGAAGACGGGCTCGAAAAGGCCAAGGCCGGGATCACGACGATCGAGGAACTGGGTCGTATCCTCGAGGTCAGCGAATATGCAGCCGCCAGTTGTCCAGGGTGCGGCCGGCACCTCAATTCGGAGTACCGGTTCTGTCCGTATTGCCGGGCGATGCTGCGTCGTGTCTGTGCCGGTTGCGGGCGGCTGCTCCTCTCAGGGTGGCTGGCCTGCGCGCATTGCGGAAGGGGGTCAGAGTCGATTTAGGTTGTCTCGCCCAAGGGAATGGCTTCTCATGGCTAAATCGACTCTGACCCCAATTTCCTGGAAGCTGCAAGACCTGTTGCGCGATCCGGCCCACGATCTGGGCGTACTGCGGCAAGAGCTCGAGGAGCAGATCAGGCGCTTCGAGGGATTTCGGGACAGGCTGGCCCCGGAGATTCCCGCTGACACGTTTTTGGACGCGCTCAAACTGGCCGACGCGATCACGCGGACGACGAGCAGGCTTGGCGCGTACGCCTACCTGTGGTTCTCCGAGAACACCAAGAACCAGAAGGCCCGCGTCTTCAAGTCGGCTGTCGAAGAAATGCAGGCGGGCTTCGCGAACCGCATGCTGTTCTTCGACCTCTGGTGGCAGAAGCTCGATGACGCGAGTGCCGCCCGGCTGCTGGCCGCGGCGGGCGATTATGCGTACCACCTGGAGTCCTTGCGCCGCTTCAAGGATCACTCCCTCAGCGAGCCCGAAGAGAAGATCATCAACGTCAAGAGCGTCACGGGCCGCCAGGCGCTGGTGGGGCTCTACGACATCCTGACCAGCGGCTTCAAGTATAGGCTGACGATCCACGGCAAGGCCCGCGCGCTCACCCGCGAGGACCTGCTGGTGTACGCGCGCGACCCTGACCCCCGCGTGCGCGAGGAGGCCTACCGCGAGCTGTACAGGGTCTTTGGACAGCATGCTGACGTGATCGCCGAGGTCTACAAGACCCTCGTGACAGACTGGAAGCAGGAGCATCTGGGCCTGCGCAAGCACCGTTCGCCGATCGCGGTGCGCAACCTTATGAATGATGTGCCCGAGGCGGCGATCGAGGCCCTGCTGGCCGTCTGCGCGAGGAATGCCGCCGTCTTTCAGGACTATTTCGCGATCAAGGCCCGGCTCTGCCGCATCCGGAAGATGAGCCGGTACCACATCTATGCGCCCTTCCGGGAGCGCCGCCGGCGGTATTCGTTCGCGGCCGCGTCGGCGAAGGTGCTTGAGGCCTACCGCGGGTTTTCGCCGCGCCTGGCGGAGCTGGCCGGCCGGGTGCTGGAGGAGCGCCATGTGGACGTGGCGGTCCGTCCGGGCAAGCTTGGGGGGGCGTACTGCTACAGCGTGATGCCCGGCCTGACGCCGTATGTGCTCCTGAACTTCAAAGGCACCGTTCGGGACCTCGCCACGCTGGCACACGAACTGGGGCACGCTGTACATGGCATGCTGGCGACCGACCATACGATCTTCACCTTCCATGCCGTGCTGCCTCTGGCCGAAATGGCGTCGGTGTTCGGCGAGCGCCTCCTGTCCGACGCCTTGATGGCCGAAGAACGGGACAAGGTCGTGAAGCAGAGCCTGCTCATCCAGCACCTCGATGACGCGTATGCCACCATCGTCCGGCAGGCCTACTTCGTGCAGTTCGAGCGCGAGGCGCACCGGATCATCGGCGAGGGGGGTACGATGGACGATCTCTGCCAGGTGTACCTGACCGAGCTTCGCCAGCAGTTTGGGCGATCGGTCGCAGTGCCGGATGAATTCCGGTGGGAGTGGTTGTCGATCCCCCACCTCTTCGCGAGCCCGTTCTACTGCTACGCGTACAGCTTCGGCAACCTCTTGGTGCTGGCGCTCTACGCGTTCTATCGGACTCACGGCGAGGCGTTCGTCCCGCGGTATCTCGCGCTCCTGGCGGCGGGCGGATCGCGATCCCCGGAGGCCCTGCTGAAGGATTTCGGCGTGGACATCCGGTCGGAGAGTTTCTGGCAGGCGGGGTTTGAGACGATCAAAGGCATGGTGAAGGAGCTGGAGGTGACGGCGTAAATGCGGGTCCTGTCGCCGAGCAGCCCGGACGTGCTCGCTCCGGAAGCCACAGTCGCTGCGCTCCGCCCGGGCGCCCGCTCGGCGCCACCCGCATTTTGCTCGAGGATAGCCCATGGCGCTGTTTGACCAGATGGATAAGTACGTAGAGGAGACACGTCCTCGGTTTGAGGAGTGGCTGGGGCGGCTGGTGGGGATCCCAACGGTCAGCATGGACCCCGCGCGTCGCGAGGATGTGCGGCGGGGCGCGGAGGCAGGGGTGGGCTGCCTCACGGCCTTGGGGGCGCAGGCAACGATTGTCGAGACCGGAGGCCATCCGCTGGTCGTCGGCGGGTGGATGCGCGACCCGGCCTGGCCGACCGTGGCCGTCTACAACCATCTCGACGTGCAGCCGGCGATGGAGCCGGAATGGACGCGCGAGCCGTTCAAGTTCACGGTCGAGGGCGATTACTACTACGGCCGCGGCGCCACTGACGACAAGGGGCCGGCGCTCACCGCGTTGCTGGCGGCCCGCTACGCGGTCGAGCACAACGTGAGGCTTAACATCCAGTTCGTCTGGGAACTGGAGGAGGAAATAGGCAGTCCCCACTTTGCGGAAGGCTTAGCGAGAGGGAATATTCGCAGACCAGATTCTGTCGTTGTCTCAGACACGATCTGGCTAGCGGGCCGCCGCCCGGCGGCCCCCTATGGGCTGAGGGGCACTCTGGCCGCGCGGCTGACCCTCGAGACGGCCAGACGGGAGGCGCATTCCGGCTTGACGGGCGGCGTGGCCCGCAATCCGCTCGCGGAACTGGCCGCCGTGCTCGCGGCCTGCGTGGACGCGAAGACCGGACGGGTTGCCATCCCGGGGTTCTACCGGTCGGTCCGACCGCTGGGCAAGACGGATCGGGCGCAGTTTCGAAAGTCGGGCTTCCAGGTGAAGACCTTCGCCGCCGCGCACCAGTTGACGAAATTGCGTGTGCGGGATCGCATGCAAGTCATGAAGCGCCTGTGGGCCGAACCTACCTTTGAGGTGCACGGCTTCGTAGGAGGGTACACGGGGCCTGGGGTCAAAACGTCCATTCCGCCACGTGCGGAAGCGAAGGTCAGCATGCGACTGGTGCCGGATCAGGACCCGGCCGCCATTTTCCGGATCTTTCGCGCCTATGTTCGCAAGCTCAACCCTGATGTCCACGTGGAAGTGCACGGCATGCTGCGACCCTACGTGGCCGATCTGGGCGGGCCGTATGCGGAGGCCGTGCGGAAGGCCCTGCGCTTCGGCTTTGGCAAGGAGCCGGTCTTCATCCGGGAGGGCGGGTCCATCGGGGCGGTCGTGACCATGGCGGAGCGGTGGAGGGCGCCCGTGGTGTTCCTGGGCCTGAGTCTCCCGGAGCACGGCTACCACGCGCCAAACGAGCGTTTCGATTGGGGACAGGCGTCCGGGGGGATGAAAGCGTTCGTTGCATATTTCGATGAGGTCAGCCGGATCACTGGCGAGACCAGGGGGAGCAGGACAGCATGATGACACGAATGATCCCGTTCGGCTCGGTCATGGGAGTGCTGATGGTAGCCGCGTGCTCGGCTTCGAACGTCGCCACCTTCACACCCTACCCGACACCCGACAAGAATCTGGACCTGGCGGCTCTGACTGTCGCCCATCTGAAGACGCTGACCGTCGGCCAATCACGCGAGGAAGTTCTGGAACGGATGAAGGCCGATCCAGTGGACGGGTGCGTCCAGTGGGGATGGTCGACATGGGCTCAGATCCAACGCGCGCTCGGCTGGCTGCCGTGTGAGAAACGCGAAGTCATCCGGAGCCCCTATCGGACGCAGAACCTGGTGCAAGACGGCGTGAGCTATGAGGTGCTATTCTACTACACCGGCGGAGTCGATCCCGAGGGCATGATTACCGACAAACAGTTGACGCCGGTGATCATTGAGAACGGGAAACTGTCCGGCTGGGGCTGGGAGCACCAGGTGGCCCAACAACTCCTGCAACTCCGTGGGCCCAGGGATCAGGCCGGCGACCTCAATAACCGCGCCGTCAGTTTCCGAAGCCAGGGGCGCTACGCCGAGGCAGAACCGCTGTTCCGCCAGGCGCTTGATATCATGGAGCGCACCAAGGGGCCGGAGCACCTGGACGTTGCCATCATCCTGAACAATCTGGGCGAGCTGTATTACATGCAGGGCCGCTATGTCGAGGCCGAGCCTCTCTACCAGCGCGCGCTGGCTATCAAGGAAAAAGTGCTAGGCCCCGACGATCTGGCCCTGGCCACGACGCTGGAGAACTACGCAGCCTTGCTCTCGCGCACCAACCGGGAAGACCAAGCGACGACCCTGGCTGCACGGGCCAAGGGGATCCGGGCCAAACAGGAATAAAACGGAACGAGCCACGGGCTGTGTAGGGATTCCCCTTCACCGAAGTCTTGGAAAACATTCACCCTCCCCAGCGCAATTCATGGAATCAAGCGTTGTTCTTTGGAAAGCACTGTTCAGGTCTCGCTCAGCCAGCATGGCACGCCGTGTGCTTGTTTCATACAGGAATCCCCTTCCGCCGACATGTCTACCTGCCCGGGGGAGTATGCAAGGATGGGAATGGCGCTACGCATACTTCATCTTGCAGACAATCCGGATGATCAGGAATTGGTTCGCCGGGCGCTTGCCAAAGAAGACATGGCCTGCGAACTGGTGCACGTCGAGACCCACGTCGACTTCCTCGTCGCACTGAAACGGAACGGGTGGGACCTCATCCTGGCCGATTACATGCTCCCTTCATTCGATGGGTTGTCTGCATTGGCACTCGCGCGGGAACTGTGCCCTGACGTCCCCTTTATCTTCGTTGCCGGCGCGATCGGAGAAGACGCCGCGATCGCATTTCTGAAGGCCGGCGCAACAGACTACGTGCAGAAAGACCACCTCTCGCGACTGGCCCATGTGGTGCGTCGTGCCGTGCGTGAGGCCGAGGAGCGGAAGGAACGCAAGCTGGCGGACGAGGACAGAACCAGACTTGAAGAGCAGCTTCGCCAGGCTCACAAAATGGAGGCGATCGGACGGCTTGCCGGCGGCATCGCCCATGACTTCAACAACCTACTGACGGCGATCTCCGGCTACAGTGAATGTGTGCTGGATAGCCTCGACGTCGACTCCCCGGCTCGCACGAACGTCATGCAGATCATGAAAGCAAGTGAGCGGGCCGCTGCATTGACCCGCCAACTCTTGGCCTTCAGCCGTCGGCAGGTTTTGGAGTCGAAGGTAATGGACCTGAATGCCGTGGTGACGAACTTCGAAGCGATGCTCACGCCGCTAATCGGCGAGGACATCCACCTGATGACCGCGCTCCAACCTGGTTTAGGCCTCATCAAGGCGGACCCAGGGCAAATCGAACAGGTCATTCTGAACCTGACCGTCAATGCCCGTGACGCGATGCCGAAGGGAGGCCGGTTGACGATCGAGACCGCGAACGTCGAGTTGGACGAGGCTTACGCCTGCAAGCATATCTTGGTCCCGCCAGGGCCCTACGTGATGCTGGCGCTCAGCGACACCGGGAATGGGATGGATGCGGACACCCAGGCCCACATCTTCGAACCCTTCTTCACCACGAAAGAGCCCGGAAAGGGAACCGGCCTTGGCCTGGCCACGGTCTACGGCATCGTCAAGCAGAGTGGCGGCAATATCTGGCTCTATAGCGAACCGGGGAAAGGCACGACGATTAAAATCTACCTGCCCCGGGTCGAGGGCGTGGCTGAGGGGAGAGAGCCGGCCCGTCCTCGTTTCTTGGAGCTTCGTGGCTCGGAAACAGTTCTACTCGTGGAAGACGAGACGATGGTTCGAGGCCTGGCGCGGCAGATCCTTGAAGCGCACGGCTATGCGGTGTGGGAAGCGCGTGACAGCGCGGAGGCCCTGAGCCTCGGCCATGCGCATTCCGGCGCGATCCATCTGCTGGTGACGGATGTGGTGATGCCCGGGATGAGCGGCCGTGAAGTGGCTGCGCGCTTGGGGATGGTTCATCCGGAGACGAAGGTGCTCTACATGTCCGGCTACACGGCCGACGCGGTCGTCCACCATGGGGTGTTGAACGCAGGCTTGGCGTTTCTCCAAAAGCCATTCTCGGCGAATGCCTTCTTGTGCAAGGTGCGGGAGGTGCTCGACTCGCCGTCCAGCCGGACGGTCTACGGCAGGATGACCGCCTCTTCGGGATAACCGAGGTCTTTGAGGGTGCCCTCCAGCGCCTCCACCATCGGCGGGGGGCCGCAGAGAAAGATGATGGTGTCAGGCCCCGGCGCGGGCAGGCGGGCGCGCAACATGGCGGCTGTGACCCGCCCGAGTCCCATCGTCCAGTCCGCGGGCGGCTGTTCGAGCACGTGATAGCAGTGGAAGTTGGGGTGCTCGCGCACGGCCCGTTCCCATTCCTCCCGGAAGATGATATCCGCCTCGGTCTTGTTCCCGAAGATTAAAAACAGTTCGACGTCCAGGCGCTTGATCAGGATCCAGCGGATGATGGGAATCATCGGTGTGATGCCGGTTCCGCCGGCGACGAAGCCGACTTTCTTGGCCATCCCGTCCACCCAGTGCCCACCCGTGTTCGGCCCGCTCATCAGCAGGGTGTCGCCCACCTTTCGCTCGTGCACGTACTTGGAGACAACGCCGGTCTCGTAGCGCTTGATCGTCAGGTCGAAATAGCCCACCGTGCCGGGCAGGGACGACGGCGTGTAAGGGCGTTTCACCGCCTTGCCGTTAATCGTCGCATGGACGTAGAGGTGATCGCCCGGCAGCATGTCCAGCGTGGCGTTCTCCGGCAGGGCGAAGCGGAAGGTCTTGGTGTCGTGCGTCTCGACGCTAATCGCCGTAATCGGGTAGGGCGCCGGCGTCCTCGTCTTGATGCGCGTGATCTCTGCCATGGTATGCGGATCATAGCCTGCGCGTCTGAGTCTGGCAACTCGCGCCGTCACCTGTGAGTCCGTTTGGTTGACACCTGCCTCCTCCCGAGATATCCTGACGATCAATGCCGATGCCGATACGTGAGACTGCGTCGTTGCTGGTGCCGCGCTCGCTGGTCGAGCCGCTCATGCGGCTGTACGACTATCCGCACCCGGGCAAGCCCGGCCGGGTGATCCGCGGCTACGACCGCCCCCATGCCCTCCGCACCGCCCGCATGTGCGCAGCGGTCGCGCGGCGCCTGGGCCATCCCCAAGAGCGGGTGGAGCGGTACCAGATCGCGTGCCTGCTGCATGATTTGGGGCGGGCGGGCCTTGACCCGGAACAGTTCGGCAAGATCTGGTCCTGGGCCCGGGCGAACGGTGTTCCCACCAGGCCTCGTGATTGGCGCGCGGTTCATCCGTCCACGCCGTACGGCGGGGAGACGGAGGCGTTTCTGGAGCGATATGCCCAGGACCTCGCCAGGCTCGGCGTGCCGCTCGATTCCTGGACCGCCGAGCAGGTGGAGATGCGCCTGGGCTACGCGCGCCGCCTCGCCCGGCAGTTGCGCGCCGCCAGGCCCAAGCTGGCCCGGCTCGGCGTGCAGTGGGCGCTGTGGATGGAGCGGGTCATGCTTTACTATTACTACCCCGAGAAGCTAGACGGGTCGGCGCGGTGGGTCCGCGAGCTGGCCGAGGTCCTGGTGGCATGCGAGCAACTTGAGGCCTACAGCAACCGTCAGCGCGGGCACGACTACTACACGCGCAAGAAGGAGAGT
>VBOO01000145.1 GCA_005877505.1 Nitrospirota bacterium | reverse complement strand
TCCTCATCGATGAACCGATCGACGACGGGGAGCATCCCGGTCCCCGGGATCTGCCCCGTTTGGCCGAGGCTGCCGTTCTTCAAGACCCACAGCATCTCGCCGGGGGTCCGCAGCTTGTTGAACTTGGGGTTGGTGAAGTTGCGCGGCTGGATGGGCAGGATCTTGGCGGCGCCGCCGTCCCCTTTGCCTTCCGGTCCATGGCATTGAAAGCACGTCCCCTTGCCGAGAAAGATGGCCTTGCCCTCGGCCAGGATCTCCGGCGTCGGCTGGAAGGGCGGCTTGAGGGCCTTGGCGGTAGCCCGCTCGCTGACAGGGACGCGCGACAGGGTGATGTCGAACTCGCCGCTGGGCTGGCCGTAGCCCGCCGGGGGCACGTCCGCATCGGCGAGGCGAAGTCCACGCACGAGTGCGAATGAAAGGATGACGACCAAGGCCCCAACAGACAATCGCGAAACGCTCATCTAGTCCTCCGTGACGATTGCGCTGACTGTCTTCTCAGCACGGACCAGAGCATGACAAAACCCAGCACGAGCATGGGCAGGCTGAGCAACTGCCCCATGGAGAGCACCCCGGCCAGCAGCCCCAGGTGCGCGTCCGGCTCGCGGAAAAGCTCCACGAAACTGCGGCAGGCCCCGTAGCCCGCGATAAACGCCCAGAACAGCGTCCCCGGCGGTCGAGGGCGTCGTCCCAGCACCCACAGCATCACGAAGAGCAGGAGGCCTTCAAGCAAGGCTTCGTAGAGCTGGGAGGGATGCCGGCAGAGCGGACCACCGCCGGTGCGGTCGAAGACCATGCACCACGGCACGTCGGTGACGCGCCCGAACAGCTCGCCATTGATGAAGTTGCCGATGCGCCCCAGTCCCAGGCCGATCGGGGCAGTGGGGGCGGCCAGGTCGGCGATGCGATAGAACGCATACCCTTTGCGCCAGCAGAAGATGCCGGCGGCCAGGATGACGCCGAGCAACCCTCCGTGGAAGGACATCCCGCCCTCCCAGACCGCCAGGAGCTTCGCCGGATGTTCGAGGTAGTAGGACAGGTTATAGAAGAAGACATAGCCGAGGCGGCCGCCGAGGATCACACCGAAGGCCGCGTACAGGATGAGATCGTGCAGGTCTTCGATGGCGAGCGCGATGTTGCGGGCACCGGCGCGCGCCTTGATCATGAAGAAGGCGGCGGTCAGGCCCAGGACGTACATCAGCCCGTACCAGCGGAGGGCGATCGGGCCGAGCCGGATCAAGACTGGATCGATGTCAGGGTTCGGCAACACGAAGGGCCATCCTACGGAGGTGGCGGGCGCTTTGCAAGCCAGCAGCTCGGCTCGATTACCCCGCCCGGGGATGCGGGCGACCACCCCATCCTCGCACCCCGCCCGGTGTAGGGACCCCGCTGCGGTGGGATGGTCGTCCGCGGGGCGGGAGGGTAAATCCTGGACCCAGCCTCGCCGAGCCGCTGGCTCGCGACCCAGTCCTTGACGGCGCGATTGGTTTCCGCTACATGAGGGAGACAGGGCCGCGGGGCCGGTGAGGACGGGAAGGGGCGCGTCTCGGCGCGCCTGGGGCGGGTGGGTGAGGACGGGAAGGGGCGCGTCTCGCCGCGCCTGGGGCGGGCGGGTGAGAACGATTGTATGCCGCTGGATGGCGGGAAGGCCTACAGTCTCTATGAGGCGGTGCGCCGCATGCTGGAGCCGCTCCGCCGTGATTGGGAGAAGTTCACCCCAGCCGAACGCGAGGTGATCATCAAGGAATTCGAAGCGTTCCTGCGCAGCGTCAAGCCGGATGAGAATGCCCCGCGCTGACTATCCGACCGCTTACTTGCTCTCGGAGTAGTCCGGGTACAACTTTTGGATGCACTCCGGGCAGAGCCCGTGGGTGAATTCCGCGTCCGTGTGGGTGCCGATGTAGGTTTCCAGTTGATTCCAGTACCCGTGGTCATCGCGGATCTTCTTGCATGACGAACAGATGGGCAGCAGGCCGCGCAAGGTCTTGATGTTGGCCAGAGCGTCCTGCAGTTGCCGAACCAGCACGTCCCGCTCTTCCTCTGCGCGCTTATACAGGAGCACCAGTATCGCCGCAACCCAGATCGTGATCAGGCTCAACACCCGGTTCGTCACCGCGAGCCAGTCGGACACCCCGTAGAGGGGATAGAAGAGGCCCAGCACCGTGAGGATTGTGGCGCCGACGGTCACGATCTGAGTGGAGCGGCGGGAGGACGACCACAACGTGATGAGGACGAGCGGCGCGTACAGGGCGCCGATCGCCACACCCAATGGAAAGAAGAAGTCGAGGACGAAGATGCCGACAGCCAGCAGGATGGTCGTCCCCATGAGCGCTGCGTTGATGTCTTGCCGGGGCATCACCGCCCTCCTGCGAAAACCCCGCGGACCTAGCGTTTCGAAAGGATCAGGCTCACTTCGATCGCCAGCCGGATGCGCTCAAGATCGGCGGGTTTGCCCACGATGTCGATGGACCCTAAGTCCAGGGCTTCTTTCAGCGATTTCTCGTCCTGGACGCCGGTCAGTAACATCACCCCGCCGGCGTAGCGCTTCGCGCGAAGTGCGCGCAGCACCTCGACCCCGTCCATGCCGGGCATGTCGAGGTCCAACACGATGAGATGCGGCCGCTCCCGCTCCGCCAGCGACACCGCGGCCGGTCCATCTTGCGCGGAGAGGACGCGATAGCCGTAGTTGGACAGGTACTGCGTGAGCATGTCGCGCAACTGCTCGTCATCGTCAACAATCAGGATGGAGTGCTCCTCCTGCAGGGTCGCCGGCACGCCTGCGGGCTTGCCGGGGTCGTCGGAGAGCCCGCGGGCTTGCCCGGTTCTTGCATCGCCCGCTGCACGGCCCCGATCAGGACCTCGAAGGAGAGGTCCTTCGCGGCCTCGAGGGTAGGAAAGATTTCATGCCTGCCATGAATATAGGATAAAGGCTCCTGCCCCACGTTGCTGGCGGCGATGGTGTGATCAGGCAGGGCGATGGTGTCCTCCATGGTGATTTTCATGCCATTGACGACCTTGAGCTTCTCAGGGGCAGGAGGTGTTGTCTGGCAGGACACCAGCACGACCGACGCGCAGGCCAGCATCGTGGACAGCAGCGCCCCCACCCCCATTCGCATCCTCATGTGCGCGCCCCTGATGTGGCCCTAGCCCGGCGGGCCGTTTAGGCGGCGTCAGTCGCTTCACTGTATCACGACCGCCACCAGGGGGGCTATCGGGATGCCGAAATGGCAGGCTTCGGACTGGAGGACTGGATTCGCCGGACTTACCGCCGCGGCCTGCGGAGCGAGGTGATTCCGCCCGTGAGCAATGGCATATTGCCTCCGTCAGGTCCACCGGTTGAGGATCTTCGCAAGCTCGTCAACACGCGGGCGATCATTCGGGTCCGGTTCGAGACAGCTATCAATGGTCTTGGTGAGCCGGATGGGCAAGCGGCAGAATTTGCCCACAGACTCCGCCCGGCGTGTGAGCTGCTCGTACTCTCCGTTGTTGCCAGCATGAAACGGTTGGCGGCCAGTGGCTGCCTCGAACAGCACCACGCCGATCCCCCAAACATCGGTCGCCGGAGTCAGCAAATCCCCGCGCGCCTGTTCAGGCGCTAAGTAGAGACGGGTTCCCTTCCCTTTGTGCCCCGGCCCCGGCCTCTCGGCAATGCTGAAGTCGATGATCTTCGCCTGCCCTCGCTCACACACGATGTTCGAGGGCTTCAGGTCAAGGTGCAGGAATCCGGCGCGACGGTGAAGGTAGTGTATGGCGGAGCACATGTGGATCCCTAAAGGCGCAAGGTCGGCCAGTCTGAGCCGGTGGTTTGTCTTGATGATGTGGGAGAGCGTCGCTCCAGTGAGTGTCTCAAGGATTAAACCGGGCGACGGCCCCCACAGGATCTCGTAGAGACGCACGATGTGGGGATGGCTCAGCTCCCTGAGAAGGAGTCCCTCGCGAAGCAGCGCGCGCTGCGCCTTTGGGTCGTTGACGCGGTCCGGATGGAGCACCTTGGCGATACACCGACACTCGCGCTCCTCGCTCCAGGCGTCATAGACGTACGCAACACTTCCCCGGCTGAGGCAGCCCAGCACCTTGTAGCCGGAGTTCAGCCAGCGGTCTGCGGGGAGGGGGGAAGGAGACTTGTTCATGGAGCAAGTTTCTGGTGAGGGCCAGGCCCGCTCACCGGAATGGTGGAGGCCGCGTCGTGATCCTGACACAACCGGTAGAGGGCGGCGTACGTACCGCCCCGCGTCACGAGATCGGCATGGGCGCCCTCCTCGATCACCCGCCCTTCCTTGAGGACAAGGATCGCGGTCGCCTCGCGGACCGTCATGAGGTTGTGCGAAATGATGATCGTCGTCCGCCCGCTCATCAAACGCCTCAATGGCTCAAGGACCCGGTGCCCGGACTCCGGGTCGAGGTCGCTGGTCGGCTCGTCCAAAATCAGGATGGGGGCGTCGCGAATCATCGCCCGCGCAATGGCGATCCGTTGACGCTGACCTCCGGAAAGACGCCGGCCCTTTTGGCCAACGACCGTCTCATATCCGTTGGGGAGGCCAGCGATGAACTCATGCGCATCGGCAGCCTTGGCCGCCCGAACGATCTCGTCATCGGTCGCGTTCGGCCGTCCGTAGGCGATGTTCTCGCGTACCGTCGCATCGAAGACCAGCGCCTCCTGTAACAGGACCGCGATGTGTTCGCGCAACGCGTGCACCCGTAGGTTGCGAAGATCGTGGCCGTCCAGCCGGATCGCGCCCGCGGTGGGGTCATAAAAGCGTAACAACAGCTTGAAAATCGTCGATTTGCCCGCCCCGCTCGGCCCCACGAGTGCCAGCGTCTCGCCAGGTTCAACGCGAAATGTGACATCGGTCAGGGCGTTCTGCGGGGAGTGGGGGTAGCGGAAGGAAACGTTTTCAAACTCGATCAGTCCATGGGCATGCCGCAATGAGAGGGCGTCGGGCCGGTCGTACACGGACGGCTTCTCGTCCTGAAACTCGGCGATTCGCTCAGCCGCCGCCGATGCCGCATAGATGCTGGTGCTGAGGCGTCCCAGGCCGCGAATGGGACCATAGAGGCCGCCGAGGTAGGTGAGAAACACGAGCAGTTCGCCTAGGGAGAGCCGCCCTTTGGAGAGCATCCAGACGCCGGCGCCGATCACCATGAGCCCGGAAATCACACCAGCCAGGGAGACCAGAGGCGATAACAGGGCCCTCGCGCGCGTCGACATCATATGCGCCTCGAAATTCCCCAGGTTCTCGCGCTCAAAACGATCGGTTTCCGCATCCTGACGGTTGTAGGCCTGCACCAACGCAGCATTTGAGAAACTTTCCTCCGCGACCGAGCTGATCGACCCGCTGCGGCGCCGTCTCTCACGGGAGGCGCGCCTGATCACGCGCGCGAAATGTTGGGGCACGAACCAGAAGAGGGGTGCGACGATCAGCGACACTAAGGCGAGCTCCCATTGAATATACAAAAGGGCGCCGGCGAAGTAGACGATGCGCAAGATGTAGGCGAGGGCGTCCCCGATGCCCGAGAGGACAAAGCTCTCGATCGCCGCCACGTCGCTGGTGAGCCGGGAGATCATGTCACCGAGCGGCCGGCGCTCGAAGAAATCAAGCGACAGGCCTTGCAGATGGCTAAACAGGCGCGTTCGCAGGGACAGGATAAACTTCCCCCCTACCCAGCTCGCAAGGTACCGATCGCCGTACCCGATGGCCCCGGCCAACAACGTCAGTCCAACGTAGCTGAGCGCGATCCACCAGAACGGCCCGAAATCGCGCGGGACGAGCACCTCGTCCACGATGACCTTGAACAGCCAGATCCTGGCCGTATCGATGGCAGGCGCCACCACAATGAAGGGAAGGGTCAGCCAGAGGAACCAGCGGTACGGCTTGGCGTAGGGCCAGAAGCGCGTGAAAATTTCCCGTAGGGAAAGCGGAGGGGCGGACTCGACGATGTGGGGCCCCGACGTGTGTCGGGGCCCGGTTGATGTTTGCCGGCAGGTCAAACGTTACGGGATGGGAACGCAAACGCCCAGTATGTCCAGTCCATCGCAGGTAGAACCGGTACCGGTTGCTGTGCTCCTTGTCGTATGCGTTGATTTTTCTTTCAACGTCCGTGTGCCGGTTGCCGGCTCGATCATGCTAAAGAGTCGGCTTTGCATCTTTCTCCTTCTCATCTTCTGCTCCTTTCTTCCTCTTCCTTCCAAGCCTTTCTTATCAGGTGAAGGCCGCTCACCCTTCCCCGAGAGCACCCCGGAGTGTGCCGCCGTGGAATAAAAGTCCTCTCTCCTATAAGTGAGTCTGGGCCACCGAGGCCATGGACGCAATTACTGAAACACCGCATTTAGGCTGGGGGAAATCGGTGAACCAGTGGTGGGGGTAGCTTCGTCAAATGGTTGGGCCCCGACCCGTCTCGGGGCCCATGTGGGATTCGCTGGCTATAGCCCTAACGAGATGCCAATCCCCACACCCACGCCGACGTCCACACCGCCACTGGTGGACCCAGTATGGTGGGTTGTATAGGAGCCGTATGAGGACCCCCATTTCAACTCCCGCGTGCCGCGGGCCGGCGTGATCATTCTGAAGTATCCGCCTTGTAATTTGCTTCTTTTCATATCAGCCTCTCTTTTCGAGCCTCTCTTTTTGTCTCCTTGCAGCCTTTCTTCTTAGGTGAAGGCCGGTCACCTTTCCCCCGAGGTACCCTGCAGTGCGCCCCGCGGGAATGAAAGCCCCTTACTGGCCTATTAGCCAGTATAGTCGCCTGAATCTGGAGCGCAATGACTGATACTCCGTATTCAGGCGGAGGGAAATTAGTGAAACAGGAGTGGCTGAAGTCCGCTATCTTTTGTTCCAACTATTGGATATTCCACATGATTGACGATGACGCTCCAGGCTTGCTGCGTCGGCTGCAAATTCTGGATGATGATCGTAAGTGACATTATGTATGTATACCTGGACGAAGGTGGGGGTTGACTTCTCTAGAAACATGGCATATCCTGTACGACCGTATTCGTAGGACATTTTACTTGCAAAGGAGGCTCCATGGAAACGACGACTGAGGCGAGGCCGGCGGCCGAAGAGCTCCCCGTCTCTTCTGACGTGGTTGAGACCATTGTCGGGCAGCGTGTGGGCCCGGGAATCCTGCTGCTCTCCGTCTCGCTACAACTGCTGTACATGAATCAGCGGGCCTGGGAGCTGAGCAGGAAGATCATGCAGGCCATGAACGGGAAGACGGCCAAGGGCGTGCTCCCGACGGTGGTCACCGCACTGTGCGCCGAAGTCGTCACGGAGCTCCAAGTCAGAACCAATGGGAAGGACTGGGAACAGGCGCAGCTCAGGTGCGTTGTCAGCGCAACGAGGCCGCCCGTGCTCCTGCGGGCCTTCGGGCTGCCCGATCGGGGAGGCATCCAGCAGGCGCGGATCCTCATCCTGCTGGAGGAGGTGTCCCCGCGCAAGGCGCGCGCCCCCGAGCAGGCGCGGGAGCTGTTCCGTCTCACCAGCCGCGAGCATGGGGTCGTCAGCTATCTGGCCAAAGGGCATACAAACAAGGAAATCGGGAACGCGCTCAAGATTAGCGAACAGACGGTCAAAGAGCACATCAAGCACATCATGGAGAAGACCAACTCCACCACGCGAACGGGCGTCCTCGTGCGGATTTTCAATTCCTGACCGGCCCTTCTCGGCCGCAGCGCTGACTTGTCCCAGATTGAGCCCCTCCCCCGAGGCCGGCCGGATGGTCAGTGCTGAAGGACTTCGAAGCCCACATCGCCAAGGATGACCGCCGGATTCCACGCGGTCGCAACTCCAAGCGTGATCGTCTCCCACGTGATATCAGCAAACATCCCTACTGCCTGCCACTGCCAGCGAATTTTCCCATAATCCAAGATGCTGCCGGCGAGGACGAGGTCTGCACCGAAACCCCTGCCCCGTTGCGAGTCGGCTCAGGAGGAGCCAGCGGGCCTCTCGTTGGATCTCCTGCAGGGCGTGAGCCACCTGTTGCGATTCTTCCTCCGGCGACAGAGTCCCTTGCACCGTTTTCACCGAGGAGAGCGTTGTAATTTGTATATCGAAGCCAAAGGGTAAGAGCGCCACAGAGGGGCGTTCCCTCAGATCCAGGTTGGACTGAAAGACAGGCTCGAATGAGACGCAGCCTGCGAGGGCTGCGCCGACAAGGCCAGTTCCTAGCGACAGGCGGCGAAAGCAGATAGTGAAGAGGCGCATTGGAGCCCCGCATTCCTGGTATTGGGTTGAAGGATTGACTATAATACGCAACCGTGTTCGTATTCTCTGGGTTGTGCTGCTCCCCAATCGGACGATGGCAATCCTGTTCGGAGGAAACATGAAGACAAAGTCTGTGCTGGTTGCGACACTCGCCCTGAGTGCGACAGGCGTTCTCGCCGCGTTTTCCCAGGATCATGTGGTCCCACTTCAGCAAGGTCCAGTCGAGGTCGAGCATGCCTCTCATCATGATGTGTCCCCTGCGCTTCGCACGATCCCTCCGGTCCGGCCGCCAGAAGGCAAACCCCCGCGGGAGGTCCGCCTGCGCTTCCACCGTCCGAAAGAGCTCAAACACGTCCAGCCGGATCCGGTCGCGCAACTGTCTTTCGGCACAGCCCTCGCAACTTCACCGGACGTGGGTTTTGACGGGATCGGCATCCCGAATTATAAGGTGATCGACGTGCCGCCCGACCCCAATGGCACGCCGGGTGCACAGGTGACCTTGAATGGTCAGACCATTAATCAGTATGTCCAATGGGTCAATGAGGACTTCGCGGTCTTCGATAAAGGAACGGGCGCCATTCTCTATGGCCCCGCTCCCGGGAACACGCTCTGGAGCGGGTTCGGGGGCGCGTGCGAGACCAACAATGATGGAGACCCCATCGTCCAGTATGACAGAGCGGCGAACCGGTGGATCCTGACGCAGTTCTCGATCAGCGGCGGGCCTCCCTTCTTTCAATGTGTGGCCGTTTCCACCAGCCCGGATGCGACCGGCTCGTACTATCGCTATGCCTTTCGGTATAGCAACGAGAACGACTATCCAAAGCTGGGCGTCTGGCCGGATGCCTATTACATCTCGTTCAATATGTTCCAGGGAAACTCTTTTGTCGGGTCGAGGGTGTGCGCCTATGACCGGAACGCGATGCTGAACGGAGCTCCGACCACCCAGCAATGCGCGCAATTGAGTGCGGCTTACGGCGGATTGTTGCCCTCCGATCTGGATGGCAGCATCGCGCCTCCCACTGGCTCGCCGAACTTCTTCCTGGCCTTCGGCGCGAATGTCCTTCAGCTGTGGAAGCTCCATGTCGATTGGACCACCCCGGCCAACTCGACGCTCACGGGGCCGATCACCATCCCGGTCGCAGCCTTTACAGAAGCCTGCAACGGCGGAACCTGCATTCCCCAATCGAGGACCAAACAGCGGCTTGACTCTCTCGGGGACCGGTTGATGTACCGTCTCGCGTACCGCCGTTTCTCCGATGGCCACGAAGCCTTGATCGTGAATCACTCCGTGAACGCCGGGAACGGCATCGCCGGCATCCGCTGGTATGAACTCCGGAATCCGGCCGGATCTACCATGGCC
>VBOO01000144.1:5605-7735 GCA_005877505.1 Nitrospirota bacterium | reverse complement strand
CGCCCTATTTCCGCCAGAAACTCGAGGACAACGTGGCGGAGACGAACGCCCTGCTCCAGGCCCTGTACCACGCGCCGGGATTTCACGCGGAGAAGATCTTCCAGGAGTATTTGTGCTATGCCGAACGCCTGCGCAGCATGATCGTGGATACGGGCCTGCTCGTCTACAGGGCGATCACGAAGGGCCAGCGGGTGCTCCTGGAGGGCGCGCAGGGCACGCACCTGGACGTGGACCACGGGACCTATCCGTACGTGACTTCATCGAGTGCGGCGGCCGGCGGGGCCTGCACCGGCGTCGGGATCGGGCCGACCGCCATTGACGGCGTGCTCGGGGTCAGCAAGGCCTATACCACGCGCGTCGGCAGCGGCCCGTTTCCCACGGAACTGTCCGATGACGTCGGGGCGATGTTGCAGAAGCAGGGGAACGAGTTCGGCGCCACGACCGGTCGGGCCAGACGGTGCGGCTGGTACGACGCCGTGCTGGTCCGCTGCGCTGTCCGGGTCAATGGGCTTACCTCCCTGGCCATCACCAAGTTGGACGTGCTCGATCACCTCGACGAGATCCGGGTCTGCACCGGGTACAAATTCAAAGGACACCGCCTCACGGAGATCCCGCAAGAGTTGGCCCTCCTCTCGGCCTGCGATCCGATTTATGAGACGTGGAGCGGCTGGAAACGATCGACCACGGGGATCACGGACCACCGTGCCTTGCCCGTCGAGGCTCGGCGCTACTTGGCGCGGCTCGAGGAGCTGGCCGGGTGCCCCATCGATCTCGTCTCGACGGGGTCCAGGCGGGAGCAGACGATCGTGCTCCGCAATCCCCTGCTACGCCCGCGGCGACGTTCTGGGACACGCCCGGTCGCGTGAACCTCGGCGCGTTTTTGAAGCTTTTCTCCTTGCTGTGTCCTCACCGGATCACGCCAGTGAAGCCCAGACCGATGATGAACACGACCAGCAGCGTGAGGCCGGCAATGAGCCACCACGAGCGCCGCACTGTTGGAACAGAGGCCACCGCAGGGCCCTCAAGATTCAAAAGCAAGAATGTATCCAGGTATTGTGGCCGTCGTCGCGCGGAGTTCATGGTCTGGTCAGCCGGCATGCCCGCATCCCGACCTCGACCACGTATGTGAACTGGGAGGGATGCCGGAGGATGAGTGCACCGTGCCGGCTGAGGCGGTCCACCGCCGAGAACACTTGATTCCAGGTGTAATCAGGAACTGCCTGGACAAGCTCAATTCGACCCCGCCAAGGTCTCCGTGTGTGTTTTCCTGTTGCATGGCGCCCTCTCTCAAGACAGGCCACGCTGTGTCGCACCCACAGCCTCAAATACCGGCAGTGAAAATCTGCGCGAGGATGCCCGTGCGAGTCGCGGTGCGCATTTTCTTCATGATGTGCTTGATGTGCTCTTTGACCGTTTGTTCAGTGATCTCGAGCTCGTTCGCGATTCCCTTGTTCGTATGCCCTCTGGCCAGATAGCAGACCACCCTATACTCGCGGGCCGTGAGACGGAACCGCTCCCGCGCCTTCTCGGTGTTGCGCACCTTACGCTGGGCGACCTCCTCCATGAGGACGAGAATACGCGCCTGCGGGAGGCGCCCGCGATGATCTGGCACCCCGAAGGCCCGAAGGAGCACGGGCGGATTCGAGGTGGGCAGCACGCGCATGATTTGCACCTGTTCCCAGTCCTTCGCATGGGTTCTGACCTGGAATGCCGTAACGACTTCCGCGCATAGTTCGGTGACAGCCATCGGGAGCACGCCCGTGGCCGCCTTCCCGTTTTGCAAGCGCGTTATCTTCCCGCACAGGCTCAAAGCCCGCTGATTGATGTGCAGGAGTTGCATTGCGGGGGAGAGCAGCAGGATTCCCGGTCCAACACGCTGCTCGACAATGGTCTCAACCACGTCGGATGAGACAGGCAGCTCTTCGGTTATCATTGTCGTCTCAACGTTCGTTTCCATCAGTCCCTGGCACCGCGGGCAGGCTCAAAGAGATCAAATAGCAAGCCGGACTGGTCCGTGCTTTTTGCGGGCCTTGTTCTGCAAACGCTCCACCGGAGAATCAGGATGGCTCTCTTGGGCAAGCCGATGACCGACGATCCTCCGTTCCGTCACCTCCCCACAGGCCACGCAGC
>VBOO01000144.1:0-5516 GCA_005877505.1 Nitrospirota bacterium | reverse complement strand
CGTCGTGTCCTCCACACGGGGAGTGCGTGCAGAATCTGCCTTTGCTGCGGCCATCGGAGATGCCTTCCCTGCTTTGACAGCTGGACGAAATAATCATAAGGCAGGATTGCGCCGGCGGTCAAGCTGCTCCTTGTCACCATGCACGCCGATCCCGCTCATGTGTCTGAAGCCTTCCGGGCTGGCGTCTCTGGCTATATCCTCAAGCGGTCCGCGGTGTCGGAACTTGTGCTGGCCATCCGGGAAACGCTCAACGGCCGTCACTATGTCACCACCCTCTTCGCAAAGGTGGGCTCCGGCAGCTATCCGAGTCTCCCCCCAGGGTTTCAGCCACGGTGGGCAAGCTGACCGCCCGCCAGCGGGAGGTGCTCCAGCTTGTGGCGGAGGGGCGTTCTCTGAAGGAGATCGCCAACATCCTGCATGTTTCGGTGAAGACGGTGGAGTTCCACAAGTCTCGGATCATGGACCGCCTAGGCGTCCGGACGACGGCCGAATTGACGAAGTACGCGATTTCCAGAGTCCTCCTGGCTGCCGACTGACCGCTTCCGTCCACCGCGCTCTCCCGCTCGGGGCCCCAAGGTTCTGTCCCTTTCATCTCGGCGGTTCCCTATGGGCGACCGGCCAGATCTGCCCGGTCGCGTGAACCCCGGCGCTTTCTTGAAGGCGTTTCGCGCAGTGTGTTAGAGTGCGGCTCGTGAGCCGCTAGCTCAGAAGGTAGAGCATCGCCCTTTTAAGGCGAGGGCCCTGGGTTCGAGTCCCAGGCGGCTCACCATCATTTTCAACCACGACAACGGATACCGCTCCAAGCCTCACCCCTTCGCTCCCGGTTCTCATTGAGTGTGGCAACTCAAAGAGGTGTCACTGAGCTTCACGCTCTCGATCTTCTTTCTTGGGATTGGCACCATCATCGGTGGCCTGTGGCTGGACCGGGTTGGGCCTCGGAAAGTGACGACGGCCGCGGCCTGCTGTATGGCTTCGGGTACATGGTATCAGGGCTCGCGGCTTCTCAGCACTCGCTCTGGGGCATTTATTTCGGGTACGGTCTGCTGGCCGGAATCGGCATGGGGATGGGGTACATCTGCCCGGTGGCGACGCTGGTGAAGTGGTTTCCCGATATGATGCAACCCTGTTCAGCGTGGCCGTCGCGGTGATCGGTCTCTGTTATGGCGGCGGGTTCGGGACGATGCCGTCGTTTACCGCCGACTTCTTCGGCCCCAAGTATATGGGCGGGATCTACGGGTGGATGCTGTTGGCCTGGGGGGCTGCGGCCAGCCCTTCACCGATCTTGATTGCGCATGTCCGTCAGACCACCGGCGAATACGGGACGGCGATTGAGGTCATCGCGGTCGTCATGCTGGTGTCGGTGGCGTTGCCGTTGCTGGCCCGCTACCGGCCAGCGAAGGCGCTGGCCGCTGGAGGGCCGGCGATCAAGAGAACGGCCTGACGTGCGCGCGCTTCAGATCATCTCCCGAGGCACCTGACTCCAACGCCGCATAAACTCCTCGGCTTGCCTGCGAGCGAGGCGGTTGTTGCCGCCCTTATACAGGGCAATCGCCTTTCGGAGATCGCACTTGGCGAGGTCTAATTTCTTTTTCAGGATGCGAACTCCCCACCGGATATCGAGGTCAATGTACCCGGACATCCCCGGCGTCTGCATCAGTCCCGCATAGCCCTTATGGGAGATCGCCTTTCTGTTATAGTCCGACTCGGTCTTTATCAAGCAGAGGATCGCGAATCCATTCAGGTCTGGGTTCTCTGCAACCGCTGCGTTCACGGCTTCGGCGATGGCGTACGCCTCTCTATAGTGCACTTTCGGGTTCCCGCACACACGTGAAGTCCGTATCAGGGAGACGTAGTTATCGATGAGCCTCGAAGTCGAACGCGTGGAGATGCTCCGAGCGCTGGCTAACGTGTCCATTTCGCTCGCGAGCACAATGACGAGCGTGACCGCGGACACCAGAATGAGAAGGGAATTGTAAATGACCTTAGTCCTCATGATTCTGGAATCCGATGGTTTTCCATGACTGCTCCCTCTTCAACTGAGCAATCCCTATACCGCGTCGCACGACGGGTGCTATTTTCTTAACTTGGCCTTCATACCCATAGGTTCGATGACCGTGTCCTTTCCCAAAAGGCGTGTTTTTGCCATGCCCTACAGAAATAGATAGGGAGCGGGCTTCCCATTTCCATCCGCTAAGTTTCCCTGACTCTGTAACCCGGTCCTTGTCCTGCGTCGGGCACTGGACAGCGGTTCCATCCCTTGATTTTATCCGGGTGATATAGGTATCCTTCGCTCCACCATCCTTCGCGAACGAAACGGGTCGTCCCCATCGTCTAGCCTGGCCTAGGACGCGGCCCTTTCAAGGCCGCAACACGGGTTCAAATCCCGTTGGGGACACCAGGTTTTCAACAACCTCCTTCCTCTCTCAGTGCGGTCAATAGATTTTTCTGACCTTTCGGCGTAGACTTTTCGCGAGCTCACAAAGGAATGGTGTTGACATGGTTGACTGGAGGTTATTGATGTCGTTGGCGGCCCTCGTCGTGCTCGGTCTTGCGACAACCGGTGAGTCGTCGCAACAACGCAGTCTCGTCACCATTCCCACGCTTGGAGTGTACAACCAAGACAACAAGGTTTTCGGAGGCGTCTCCTACGTGGTTGTCCAGGTTGATCATCTCGAACAACCGGTGGGACCCGAGCTTCAATTCAATGAGGGATCGAGGGCCCTCGGAATCTTTAAAGGGAGCGCGCTGAGCCAGGATTGGAAGGACGCGGCGCGAATTGCGGCGCTGGCGGCTTCCAGGGCAGTGGGGCAGGATTCCCGAACCTGGCTGGTCACCTTGAAATATATCAGCACCGCCTACATCATCGATGGACCCAGCGTCAGCGCGGCCCTCGCCGTCGCAATGGTCGCCGCCGAGCGCGGCGCCGCTATTCTCCAAGGCATTGCCATGACCGGAGCGATCGATGCCGAGGGACAAGTGCTCCCGGTCGGAGAGATTCCCGAAAAAGTCCGGGCAGGCGCTGCGGCGGGCTTCTCCACGATCTTGATCCCCTCGGGACAGACCCGCACCCGAGACTGGGATTTGCGCGCTCTTTCCGATAGCCTCGGAGTGACTCTTATTGAGGTGGCGACGCTCAAGGACGCCTATTCCAGGATGACCGGTCAAAACTTGTAAGCACCCGTTCGAACTCGATGAGTTCTGAGCACGCCATGCCTCGCGACGTCGTTCTCGTCACCATCCTTGCCGTGTGGGCATGGCTTCAGGTCTCCGGATGCGCCTCCCCGACCTCGGAGAAGAGCTATCCGGCGCAGCACGCGTTAATCGGGAAACCGCGGCAGGTGGTTGTGAGTTGCGCCGGGCCGCCTGTCGGGGAAACGAGGAGCGGCAAAGCGGCGGTCCTCGCTTACTATAGGGAAGCTCCGATGATGGAGGAATCCTTTATGGGCACGAAGGGAAGTGTGCCAAGGCCTCACCATGGATGTCGGGCAAAAGTGACTCTTGAAGATGATACGGTCGTGAGTGTCACGTATCAGTCAGTGCCCTCTTCGATCGCAGCGGAGGACCATTGCGAAGAGATCTTTGAAAATTGTGTCCGCTAGGCCGAGTGCCTCCGCGTCTTCTTTCCTGCTTTGGTCTCGCCTTTCTTGAATGTCCGCGCCCTTGGGCCCTCGTGTTTGTCAGGAAGTTCGCGTGTGCCCTCGTGGCCCTAGGCTGCACCGTGGGACTGTGCGAGGGAACCCCTGCCTACGGCCTGGAGAAGTACGGGCGGGCCTTACCTTCTCTGGAGACGGGACAGGAAACCCAGGACGCAGAAGAACGGGAAGAAGAAGAAACGTTGTTAGGGGGGTACCTCCTGACCGCTGGGTTTGTGTCCAATCCTTCATTCACCGCTCGCCCTGATAATACCGGCTTAGTGGGCATGCGACACATGGCCCACTTGGAGACCGATCTCTATAAACAATACGTCACACTCTATACCGACCAGAACTTCTTCTCCGATCGCACCCATGGGTGGATGAAGCTCACTGAATGGGATACCACGTACGGGGTCACGGGTCTCGTCGAGCACTGGGGCTGGCGCGTCCAGTACGAGCGGGATGCGCCGTTCGATAAGAACGGCCTCAAGCAAATCTATGGGGACACCTTACTGACCTATCATGTTCAGGCCGCACACGAATCTCAATGGTGGCGGCGAGCGCTTCCGAATCAAAATCTCACTGCGTATGCAGGCCCGGGCTGGCTCTGGTTCAATACGCACTACTTTGCCCGGCCGGATAATACCGGAGTGGCGCTCTTTCGATATGTGGCGCACTGTGATGTCGATCTGTACCGCCATCGTCTGATCGTCTTCGCCGACGCGAACATGTTCACGGATAGGACCGCGCGCAGCAGGATTCGCCCTTCTGAGCTCGATTTGATTCTGGGAATGGCCCTTCGCTGGCAGGACCTGGAACTCAGCGTGTATAAGGAACAGGATCGACCGGTTGATCGGTCAGGGCTGATCCAAGGGTATTGGGCGATCCAACTCCGCTTCGCATTCGATTGGGCAAAACGGCGCAGTTAGGGCAGAGGAGCCAAGTGCCGGATAGCCCTATGAAAAGTATGTTGTTTTGGCGTGCTCTTGACCGCCTTTCGTCCTTGTAGGTCGAGGGGCACCCCTCCCTCGCTGAATCCACCACCACCCATTCGTATACCCGCCCCTACTTCCTTGGTATTGTCACTTCCCCCCCATGGCGATAGGCTACCGTCCGTACTTTCTTAGAGGGAGGAATCGCTACGGTGAGACCACTTGCGTTGCAGAGGGTAGCTGTCGGCCATCTTGGCCGCGCTGAAGCCCATCCGGACAAAGTGCACAGCCACGTGCTTGGGCTTCCGCCAGCGCACGGATTGTCATCTCATCCGAGCGCACCGACTTTCCGCAGGCCCACGGTAGAGGGTAAGTTCCTGATGAACTGTGTGGCCAAGGTGTGGGTGCGGGGGGTGACCTATGGCACCTTCCGGCCCGGCGCGAACGGGAACGACTATCCTCCTCCCGCCGTGGTCGAGTCCGACTTTGCGCAGATCGCCGCGAACGGCTTCAATGCCCTTCGCACGTACACGGTGCCGCCCCGCTGGCTTCTAGACATGGCCCAGGCGCACCGCCTCCATGTGATGGTCGGCCTGTCCTGGGAGCAGCACGTCGCCTTCCTGGAGGATCGCGCGTTGACCCGGCGGATCGAGGAGCGGCTGCGGGCCGGCGTGCGCGCCTGTGCGGGGCATCCTGCGATTCTCTGCTACGCCATCGGGAACGAAATCCCGGCACCCATCGTGCGATGGCACGGCCGCCGCCCGGTCGAGCGTTACCTGGAACGACTCTATCATGCCGCGAAAGAAGAGGACCCGGACGGGCTCGTGACGTATGTGAACTATCCCACGACCGAATATCTGGACCTGCCTTTTCTCGACCTGGTGTGCTTCAACGTGTACCTCGAGTCCCAAGATCGTCTGAAAGCGTACCTGGCCCGGCTTCAAAATCT
>VBOO01000143.1:8631-9837 GCA_005877505.1 Nitrospirota bacterium | reverse complement strand
TCGTGGCGCCGGGATCGCGCCATTGGTATTTCGGGAAGGATGACTGGGAGCAGTTCGCGCCGGGTTTAAAAACCCTGTCTGATGCGCTCACCATTCGCGAGCGTCTGATCCTGTCGTTCGAGCGGGCGGAGCGCGTCCTCCACACGTCAGACGCGCGGAAATACCTCACCTTCGTGGTTGTGGGCGGGGGGCCGACTGGTGTGGAATTGGCCGGCGCTCTCGCGCAACTCGCCCGAGAAGCCATGGCCTTAGACTTTCCCGCTCTCCGGGCGGAAGATTTGACGGTCCTTCTGTTGGAAGGCGGGGAGTGCATTCTGCCGAGTTTTGCTCCCGCCTTGCGTGACAAGGCCAACCACTTCTTGGAGCAGTTGGGCGTCGTGGTGAAGCTCAATTCAACCGTCACCGAGGTGAACGAGTCCGGTGTGTTCATCGGAAAGACCTTGATTGAAACGGTCAACGTGATCTGGGCTGCCGGGAACCGGGCGTCTCGACTGTTGGAATCTCTGAAGGCGCCGATGGATCGCCAGGGCCGGGTCCTCGTGCAGAGGGATTTGACGATTCCCGGAGAGCCTTTCATCTTCGTCATTGGCGATGCGGCCTGCCACTACGATGAGCGCAACCGGGCCCTTCCCGCGCTTGCTCCCGTCGCCATGCAACAAGCCCGGTATGTGGCGCGCGTGATCACGAACGCCATTCCGCCGGGGAAACGGGACCCCTTTGTGTACCTGGACCGAGGCAGTATGACCACCATCGGCCGGGCGAAGGCGGTCGCTGAGATCGGGCCTTTCCGTGTGGCTGGCCTTGCGGCGTGGGTGCTGTGGGCCCTGGTGCATATTTTCTTTCTGATCGGGTTTCGCAATCGGATACGAGTCATGTCCGAATGGATTTGGTACTACTTCACTTCCAAACCCGGCGCGCAGCTCATCTATTGGAAGCTTCGGGAAGCGCCGCGAGGCTCGCAACCCCCTGGCCCTTGATCAACACCCGCGGTTTCCTTCTGTCTCTGTTCCTCGTCGTCTCCAGATGGGCTCAGGCACGGCAGGTCCCGGTGAGGTTCTACTGAACACCTGGCAAGGAACGCCCACTTGTCAGGGTGTCATAGTGGAGCAGAGCCAGGGAGTGGGACAACGGCCGCGGACTCTAGGCCAGCGCTCAGAAGCAGGACAACAGCGATGTGGGTATTACCGGCTGCCTGAGGGAGCCTAC
>VBOO01000143.1:0-8554 GCA_005877505.1 Nitrospirota bacterium | reverse complement strand
GTCGTACTTGGATGGTGCCTTGGGTGATCGGGATCGTCCCCTGAGAGAATGGGCTTTGGCAGGTGCCGCCGCCGACTGCGAGCTGGCTGAGTTCATCCGGTGGGCTCTGAGAACCGTCCCCGTTATCGAGTGCTTCAAAGGCTCCGGTCATCCCCTCCGTACCAGGCACGTTGCTCTTTGTGATCCTCCCACTGACGACCACCCTATTCGGGGAGAGGAAACGGAGGCAATTGATGTCCATGTGGAGGACTGTCCCCGTCGCGCTGTTATGGAGTTCCGCTTGGCCAGCCACAGTCCCCTTGGGCTGTTGGATCGCACTGAAGGAGAAGGTCCTCTCCATGCCATTAACCTTGTATTTCCCACTGCCCGTTGCTGAGGGAGGATTCGCCACTGAGATGCCGGGGAGAGAGCCAAGCGCCACGGTCAACGCCGCCAACAAGCCGACTCGAATGAGGGTTCGTGTGGTCATGATGATGACCTGCGACTTCACATTTCCTGATCAATTTACTGGTCTCTATCGGCCCAGGCTACGGCATGCCTGTAAGAAGCGCGGAGGAGGTTGGTTAAAAGCAGGTAAATTGACGACTCACGAGACCCCAACAGGAGTCTTAAATTGACAAGCCATGAAAAAATGCCTGGAAGGGTCGTGCTCCACCTGAGATGTGCACCTGTGTCATTGGTCAGGTGGGACGAGAGGTAATCGCGCCAGGAAGGCCGGCATGGCTTCCCAGATGTAGTCGATAATCGAGAGGATGTGGTCACGTGCCGCCCCAAGATTCACGTTCCATTGTGGCACTGCCTCATGAACATCCAAAATGGGCTCCTCCTTCTGGAAGCACATCTGATTGAACAGGAGCACCTCGCGGCCAAAGTGCCGGCGGATAAACTCCCGGTGGTTCAAGCCCATCGCAACCACGAGATCCGTCTCCTCTACGAGTTCCCGCGTGAGCCTCCTCTGCACGTGCGGCGAGGGATCGCTGCCTTTCTCCAGCAAGCGGTGACGAATCAGAGGAGGGAATGGTTGAGGCAGGGCCTCGATGCCGGCTGAGCCGACCACATAGGGGGACTCCGGCCCCAGCCGTGCTTTCAGCGCATATTCCGCCACCACACTCCGAAAGACGTTCCCGGTGCAGACAAACAGAATGGAACTCACCGTGTCGAGTACCCCCCCCACCCCACGAACGCTTGACTCGCCCATTTTTATCTGAATACTTATACGAAGCGGTTTGCCCTCGTCACTCATCCCCCGCGCGTGGGAAGCGCCGAGCGGTGGCAGGAGGAGGCTCTCGGGAGGAAGGAGGCTCATCATGAAGACGCAGGTGATCGTTCTCATCCTGCTGATTGGGATTGGACTCGGCGTGGTTGGAACGATCTTTGGGCCGGACGTGGCCGGTCCCTATCTTCCCGAAACGTTTCGGGGGAAAAAAGCTGAAACCCTCGACGGAGAGGTCGTGCGGAAACTGCGCGACGCGGATCGCCTTCTGCTGACGGTCCAGACCAGTCAGGGATCGTTCCTCGTGACATTTAAGAAAAAGGTGGCAGAGATTGACCTCCTGGTTCAGCAGGGAGATACGGTCACGCTGGCCCTGAGGCGGTACGAGCCGTTTGTGGAAGAACCAGCGATCCTGCGGGTCAGAAAACAGGAGCCAACCCCACGACCGAAGGCCAGTGCACCGCCGTCTTCTCCATGAGCACGGACTCATCGTGTTTCCCTCACCCTCGGGCCGTGCTTCGCAGCAACACTTGCCCCTCCCGCTCAATGACCTCGTAGGACTGTCCCGGCACAATTTGAAGCCGGTCGGTGCGCGAGCGGACCGTGAATCCGCGGGCTGTGTAGCCGGCCGCATGCTGGCGAAGATGTCTGATGGCCCACTCTTTCAGCGCGTTCCGCTCAAACGGCACGCGCTCACTGCCCGAAAACCCCAGCGCAATGATCCGATGATACCCCAGGCTCTCCTGGTCCAGTTGGAGGTAGTCGAATCCGATCTCCCCTTGTCGAAGGGGGAGGAGGCGTTCACCGATTCGGGCGGCGTTGGCGGTCGTGTCGAAGCGAGCAAGCGGAACGTCCGTTGTGTGTCTTGCCGCATCGGTCAGAAACAGGGCGATGGCCATCGCCCCAATGGCCGCCAGCGCCATCGCAGCGTCCCCCACGCGAGCCAGCGCCCCGTGCACCCCGATCCGTAGGGCCCGCCCAGCTAGCCAGCCGAACAGAGCCAAAGCGCCAAACGCGAAACCTAAAAAGAGCCGATGCAATGCCCCTTGTGGGGCCAGCCCTCCAGTGGCGGTCACGATCCAGATCGAGAGCAGCAGGAAGGTGACGCTCCCGAACAGGTGGATCCACCGCCTGAAGCGCCGGAATACTGTCACTTCACCTCTTCCCTTGGTAAACGTCCAGAGGCGCACGAGGAGGGGGATGCCGAGGTCCTCGTTGCAATTGCCGCACATGCGGCTTACGACGATCGTTCGCTTCCCGCATTTCGGGCAGCGCATCACCCATCGCCGTTCCATCCCCGTGCGCACGGCCATGGCCTCGATCCAGACCCGCCACGCCGGCACCAGCCCCACGAACGCCAGAAGGGTCAGCCCTCCGGAGTACCACAGCCACGAGACCTGCGAGAGCGATGGACCGAGCGCCTGCTCCAGGTTTTGGAATAGCAGTCGCAGCATCGGAGAATTTAACCCAAGCCGAAGGCGGAGGGAGCGCGCAAGTGATCCGCGACCCAGTTGCCCAGCAGAGTCGTCATCGTCTGGAAGTCCTCCGGCTTGGAGAATTGGTGATCGGCGTCGGGCAGCCACGCGACTCGGGCCTCCCAGCGACTCCGACAGCCGGAGGATCTGGCGTGGCGACACGTGTTCGTCCTGTGCGCCCTGGACGATGAACGTAGGCACCGTGACGCCCTTCGCCGCGTCGTACCCGCAATAGCGCAGGCTGTCCTCATAGAAGGCGTACGAAAGCTTGATGCGTCCGCTTCCCCCGGGGACCACGTTCGGGATCGTGTCGGACTCCTTCCATCGAGCCATCCCGTCCTTGCCGAATTCTGAGTTCAGCATCTCCGGAAAGGACGGCACGGGGCACTTGAGCGCCAGGCAGGAGAGCGAACGGGAAGGGGCGCGTCCTTCGGGACAGAAGCCTGTCCCGGCAGGCTGCCGAATTCCGAGTTTAGCATCGCCGGAAAGGACGGCACGGGACACTTGAGCGCCAGGCAGGAGACCTCGGGCCGTTTGGCGGCGGCAAGAAGCGACACCATCCCGCCGAAGCTCGATCCCACCAGCGCCAGCTTCCGGTAGCTCTTCGAGTGCATGAGGTCCAAGGCGGCTAGGGCCTGACTGACAGCCAGAGAGACGGTGATGCGCTCAAACGGCCCCTCGCTCTCGCCCTGTCCGAAGAAATCGAACCTGAACGTGGCGATGCTCTGAGGGAGCAGCCGCTCGGTCAAGGCCAGGTTGGTGTGGCTGTTCTTGTTGGAGAGGAACCCGTGGCAGAGGACAGCCAGTCGGTCCGAGCCATGAGGAGGGGTGGCCAGGATGCCTGAGACCGCATGGCCCGCAGGGTCCTGAAAAGTGACCGCCTGCTCCATATCGGGCATTGTAGCAGACACGCTCGCGGAGCAACGGGTCAGTGTGAGGACCTTGGGGAGAGAGAGATCGGGATGAGGGTCCCGCAATGCCAACCGGGTTAGAGCTTGGCGGAGCGAACGCGGTAGTCCACGTTATCCTGCACCCACTTCCAGAGCCGGTCCTGATGGGCGGCGTCCACGCCGGGCTGCATCTGATCCTTCCATCCCTTCATCACCTCTCTGTCCACGGTCCACAACCGGACCCGATCCCGGGGAACGTTCTTTCGCCAGTGATCACCGACATTGGGGCTCACATAGGCCAGTCGAAGCGTGATGTTTCGGGCCAGATACTCCAGCGGGTTCAGATTGATGTGCGCATACAGGCCCTGCGACCCAGGCTTGACGCCGGGCTCGACCACATCGGGGACGCCATCCGTCACCACGATCATCGTGATGGGGGCGAGGACCAGGTTCCGTTCCTTGGCGATCCGCGCGACTTCTTGGAAGAACAAGTTGAAATCCGTCAGGGTATCGGAGGGAGGGAACCAGGTCCGCAGCTCCGTCTCGATCTGCTCGATGGTCTTCCCCTGGAAGTCGTGGATCGGATGGAAGGTCTTGGGCTCGCCTGGCTTCTTGCCGCCGATGCTCCCAACGAACAAGGCCTTCGGTGGGGCCAGCCCGCCCAGCTCATGGAGGTGGCCGTAAATGTAATGGGCCAGAAAGGTCAGGGCGTCGTCGTAGCCGGCATTCTTGAATGAACCGCTCACATCCACCCCAACGAACAGGGTCATGGCCGCCTTCCGCTCGCTCGCTTGAAGGTCGCATCCCGCCGCTGCGGCCAACAGGATCGCGGCACTGACCAGCGACGCGGCGGTCGCGGAACGCAGGCTGTTCATGATCCCGCCTTCTTCGGTTGTAGGTGCACCGCGGTCAGGCTTTCCCGGGTCTCCAGAACCTCTTTCAGGCTCTTGAATGGGATACTGAAAAACGGCCGCGAGGTGACCAGGATCATGGCGAAGTTCAAGGACGCGGCCACCACGTGAAGAAACGGCAGCGTGAGGTACTCCATGAGCTCGTTGCTTTTTGCGTGTAACCAGTCGGCCTCTCGCTTAAAGTCCTCGAGCGGAGCACGCCACCAGCGCGGCGTCTCCGCAGGGGCGGCCCCACGCATCGCGCCATCCCCCTCCGGGTGGACCAGCGGACGGCGGGAGATAAAGGCGAGCAAGGGAGGCGTTCCGTACTGTCCGAACAGGAACCAGGTCATGCCGCGCACTCCCATCCAGGCGAAGACGGCCAGGAACAGGGTGGAGATGATCCCCATCTTGAACGTCTCTTGGGTATGCTGCGCGATCCAGGGGGAGATGGCGTCCACCAGCTCGCGGTACAGGAACATGACCTCGAAGAACATCACGAACACTTCGACCAGGACCATCTGAATGAGAAACTTGTATTCCCGGTTCTTCGCGGTGTCGATCAGGGCCTGGACGCAGGCGTAGCTCCCGAGAATGAGAAAGAACAGAAACACGAACAGGAACGGGGCGGTGAACCGATGGGATTCGACGCCCACCAAGCCGCTCAGCACCTCCGATATCGTCGGGAGGAGGACATAGGAGAAGATCACCGCCTCGAGCAGGGACCAAAACATCAGCATCAGGAACGCGATCCACGGGACGCCGGGCGTGAAGTAACTCCGTGTCATGTCCCCTGTCACCTTAAAGGGAAGCGCGACCAACTGGCGCCCGGTTTCCATGACCAACTTCAGCGCGAGCTGGGCCAGCGTGATTACCCAGCCCGCCACCACCACGAAAAACCTTCCCAGCCCCACCCAAAACATCCACACCGCGAGCGCGGAGTCCCACCACGCGAGCAGCATCTTCTTGGTGAACTCCAAGCGCCCTGAGCGAAAGGGCAGCGTATAGAGAGAGAGCTGGGTGCACCAGACCGCGCTGATCCAGAGGAGGGCCGGGAAGAGGAGGAGGACCCAATAGATTCCGACAATCCACCCGGCGGAGGAATCGAGGAGAAAGGCGAGAATGTCCCGTTGCATCCCGGGAATCCAGGAAACGGGCGCGGTCAGGACTTCCACGAGTTCCTTCCACTGTTCGGGCACCAGTTTTGTGAAGGGGTTTGACATCAGTTTCCTTTCTCTAAATCTTCTAGTACTATGCGGCTGCCGGAGTTTCAGGGCCGGATATCTGACTAGATACGGTTCTCAACAAAACGACAAAGGTGAGCAAAACCGGTGCCTAGGGACTCGCTTACGCATGAACGACCGCGTTTTCACCGAATTATTGAAAAATATTCTGTAGTTGTATACGGTTTCACGATTTAGGTTGAAAACCGCTGGTTGAAGGGAATGACCTACAGAATTGGCCATTGACAGAATTTGTACAATTAACAGTAACTTAAAGAAATTCGGTGCTTCTATGGCGGTCTCCCTACTCGCCGCGAAATGAGCCGGTTGTAGGGATTGACCGACAGCGTTGTCCCGAATGGCGGATTTTGTACACCGTCATGGGCTTGTGACGGACTGGCATGAAATAAAAGAGGATTTGTCTCTGTTTGTAGAGTATGTATGTTAAAGCGATAATCGAGGGGTCCTGCGGTCGCACAGAGGGGAAACGGAATGGCTGATGTCGCCAAACGGCTCTCGACGAATCTCGATGGCAACTTCTTTGTGGACGCCACGTGCATCAACTGCGACACCTGCCGGCAGTTGGCACCGAAGTCGTTCGTCGAGAACGGCGAGTACTCGTCCGTCTATCGCCAGCCGGAGACCGGGTCCGAGCGCTACCAGGCCTATCAGGCGCTGCTGGCCTGTCCTGTCGGCTCGATCGGCGCGTTGGTGCCCGATAAGGCTGTGATGCGTGCGGCCAGTGAAAGCTTCCCGCTGCTGATTGAACGGGAAGGGGCGCGTCTTGGCGCGCCTGGGGCGGGCGGGTGTGAAAGTGATGTCTTCTACAACGGGTTCAACTCGGAGAAGTCCTTCGGCGCGAACAGCTATTTCATCCGCCATCCTGACGGCAACTGGCTGGTCGATGCTCCCCGGTATATGAAAAAGCTGGTGGATGCCTTCGAACGGATGGGCGGGATCGCGGACATCTTCCTCACCCACGAAGACGATATCGGCGACGCGCCGCGCTACGCGAAGCACTTCGGCGCGAAGCGGGTCATCCATCGCGCGGATGCCGACGCCCAGCCCGATGCCGAATGGATCATTGATGGTCTGGACGTGGTGGAGGCCTCGCCGGACTTCCGGATCATTCCGGTCCCCGGCCATACAGACGGCAGCATGGCGCTGTTGTATCGGAATCGCTATCTGTTCACGGGCGACCACATGGCGTGGGACCGGGAGATCAATGGTCTGCGGCTGGCGACTGTCTATGTCTGGAAGGAGTCGGCCTTGCGCCGGTCGGCGGAAAAGCTGCTCGAGCTTCCATTCGAGTGGGTCCTGCCCGGTCACGGCGACCGCATGCACCTGCCGGCTGACCGGATGCGAGAGGAGCTGCGGCTTTTGCTCGCGCGCCGCAAGGCCGGGACACTCCTGTCGGCCACTTGAGGACATTGGAGGAATCGGGCATACTTTGGGCACCTATGGGTAAGCAGTCTGCATCTCCCTGTGAGACTCTGGCAGAGCAGTACCAAGCACTGCTGGAGGTTTCGGAGGCGATCGCCGTCCACCGCGACCTCCCCAGTCTGTTTCATGACCTCGTTCAGCGACTGCATCACGTGGTCAACTTCGAATATATGCGGCTGCTCCTACACGATTCCGAGCGGGATATCATGCGCCTCCACACTCTTGAGGCGCCGGACCAGAAATGCGATGTCGTGGGCTGTCAGGAGCTGCCCGTGGACGAATCTCCAGGCGGGTGGGTCTGGCAACATCAGCAGCCCCTGTTGGTCTCGGACTTGGACAAAGAAACCCGTTTCCCGCGTGTGACCGAGTTGATGCGCCAGCAGGGTGTGAACTCGTATTGCGTGGTTCCTCTCACCACCGCGCAGCGGCGGTTGGGCGCGCTCGGGTTCGGGAGCTTGCAGAAAGCCACGTACGATGACGCCGACTTGGAATTCCTCCAGCAGGTGGCCAGAGAGGTGGCGGTCGCCGTGGACAACGCGCAGAACTTCGAGAGCGCACAGTCCGCGCAGCGACAGCTTGCGCATGAACGCGACCGCCTGCGTCTGCTGCTTGAAGTGAACAATGCGGTGGTCGCCCGGCTGGATCTCCGGGAGGTGTTTGCGGCGACCACGGCATCCCTCCGTCGGCTGATTCCCCATGTGCTTGCCAGCCTGTACCTCTACGATCCTGATCAGGAGGTCGTCAGTCGATACGCCCTGGATTCGCCGACCGGCAAGGGCCTACTCCAGGAAGGCTTCGTGGGCCCTGTCGACAGCACGCCTGCAGGCCCTGCCATCAGGACGGGCAAGCCGGCGCTCTTCGATGAGGAGGATCTCAAACGTTTGCAGTCCGACGTTGCTCGACTCCTGCTCGCGGAGGGCGTGAAGTCCGGCTGCTGCGTGCCGCTCACATCACATAATCGGTTGTTGGGGACGCTCAACATCGCCAGCCTGCATCCGGGGGCGTTTGGCCAGGACGATGTCGACTTGCTGAGCCAGGTGGCCAACCAGATCGCGATCGCGGTCGAGAACGCCTTGGCCTACCGGCAGATCGAGGAGCTGAAGGATAAGCTGAACAAGGAGAAGCTCTACCTCGAAGACGAAATCCGCACCGAGTACAACTTCGAGGAGATCATCGGGGAGAGCGCGGCGCTGAAGCGCATCCTCAAGCAGGTGGAGACGGTCGCGCCGACCGACTCCACGGTGCTGATTCAGGGTGAGACCGGCACGGGCAAGGAGCTCATCGCGCGCGCGATCCACAGCCTGAGTAAGCGTCGCGAGCGGACCTTCGTCAAAATGAACTGCGCGGCAATTCCGACGGGGCTGCTCGAAAGCGAGCTGTTCGGCCATGAGCGGGGCGCCTTCACCGGCGCTATTGCTCA
>VBOO01000153.1 GCA_005877505.1 Nitrospirota bacterium | reverse complement strand
TTGTTTCGGTCCGTTGCAAGGTGATGATAGGGAGGCGCCGAACGGGCGCCCACACGTCGCATCGTTCAACGTTAATCGTTAAACGGGCTGTAGGGGCACGGCGCGCCGTGCCCCTACTCTTCAACGATTAACAATTCACGTTGAACGATGAACGGCCAGTAGCGGGCTGCAGCGGTCCTAGTGGGTGCGTGAGGGGCGCATCGGGTACCCGTTGCTCTCCTGAATGCAACGGGTGATGGGCCCCCTCCCGCTCTATTTGAGTCTCGTGGTGGGATCGCCGAAGAGGATCCAGCTCCGGCGTACGTCGCGGTCGGACGCCGCGGCTTTGGCCTGGGCGGTCGCTTCGCCGAGGGTCAATCCTTCGCCCAGCTTGCGGACCAGCGCCTGGTTCATGGGCGCCTGGGCGGCTGGCTCGGTCAGCGCCGAGGAGGCCCAGACTGCGATTGCGCCCCCCTGGGGGTCCTTCTGGAGGGTCTCGGCCAAACTCTCCGTGAACACGTCGTGGAACAACCCGTTCAAACAGGTCATGGCCACCACGAAGGGCAGGCGTCCTGTAGTGGTGAGCGTGCGCACATCCTCGGAGCTCAGCACCCCGCCCAGCCAGACCTCCACCGAGCCATGGCCCACATAGTTGAGGAGCCACGCCCCCCGCTGGAGGCTGGCGAGCACGGCCTCATGGGCCGCCTCATCGCCCATCTGGCCCCGGTAGATCTCCTCCACTGTCGCTCCGGCCGGGAGCAGGGCCTTGACCTGGCCACTGGCCCCCTCAAAGTCAATCCCGTCGTCGTGGTCGGCGACCAGCACCGCGGCGTGCCCTCCGGCCCCCGCCCGGTCGTAGGCGATTAGCTTCTGCACCACGGCGGCGGCCTGCTCGCTCGTCTGGACGGCCAGCCGCCCGACCGCGATCTCCGGCACGCCATCCCCGTCCAGGTCCCCGAACCAGTCATCCGAGGCGGTCTCCAGATAGTGCGTATCCACCAGCTTGGTGGGCACTACATCCATCTCCCCCATGCCCATAAAGTTGCGCGGATCGAAGCTCGCGTCGCCGGCCAGCAGGAGAAAGCGCGGAGGGCGCGCCCAGTGGCTATGCGCCTGCTGCAAGAACGCGCGCAGGGCCCAGGGGCTCTTCGCGCCAAAGCTGAACTCATCGTAGAGATTCTCCACATCAATCAGGGCCACTGCCCAGCCTTGCTGCTGCCGCCACGCCTGGAGGCTGGCGAGGCTGGGGAGCAAGCTCGCGTGGGTCAGGATCACCAGATCCGCCCCGTTCCCGCGCTCGTGCCACTGGGAGGGCTGATTGAGACGCACAGACGCAAGCCTCGCCTGGGTGCCTTCCACGAAGGCCAGCAGAGTCCGGTTGCCCGACCCGGGAGCGACCACCGTGACGGCAAAGCCGCTCTGCTCGCGCTTCACCCGCCCCGGCACGAGCTGCGGCGCGTCCGGCTCGGTGACGTCCACCACGCGGATCTGCGGGCCGCTAAAGCCGGTGATCGTCACCTGGTTTCCGCCCTGCACGGCGGCTTCGAGGACATCCCCATCCGCCTGATAGAAGCGCCAGTAGGTCAGCCGCACCGACGCCACGAGGCTATAATCCATCTCGCCCCCCAGGGCCACCAGCGTGACCCGGTTGGCTCCTGGCAGGAACACGGCCGGGGAGACGCGCACCGTGGTCGTCCCTTGATGCATCCCCTCAAAGGTCACCGTGCCCACCGAGCTCCCATTGAGTTGAACTTCCACTTGATGCAGCCCGTCCGTGACCCCCTGGAGGACCACCTCGAGCCGGCCTTCGCCCGGTGGCGAGGGATCCAGATGGGCCAGCGTGAAGTCCTGGTCCACTGGCTCGGTGGAGACGATGGGGCCAAAGAAGTTGTCCGCCTCGCCGTTGAGCAACGCGGCGAAATAAAGGATACGGGGCCGCCAGTCCAGCGTCGAGGGAAAGCTGAGGGGCGCCAGGGCTCCGGCCTGTCGGCCCGGGGCCCAGCTCACGCGCTTACCGGCCTGGGAGCCCGCCACGAGCCAGTAGGTGCGCGTGTCGGTCCAGGGCGTGTCGAGGCCGAGGCCGTAGAATTCAATCGCATCCGACGGACCAAACCGCCCATCCTGTTCCCCGGTGACGAGGAGCGGCACTTCGACGCCGTCGGCGTACAGTTGGAGGAGGCGAGGATCGACCCGCGGGTCTAAGCCCGCCGCGACGAGCTCGGGCTGGCTCACGCGATACCACCCCTCCGCCTGGACCCCAAGCTTCACCGCCGGGCTGGCGGCAAGCCTCCACTGGACCGCCAAGGACTCCTGGGTGGGCGAAGCCAGCGCGGCCTGCCGTGCCCCGTACCACGGGGCAGCCGTCACACTTGCTTTGTTGCGCCCTAGCCGGGTCAGCAGCACGGAGCGTACCCGCTCGGACTCCGAAGCCAGGCGGTGGCCCTTCGCCGACTTGACCTCCACCGGCCCATGCCAGGTGCGCTGCCCTTTCAGGTCTATTTCCTCAAGCCAGTAGCGCGGCGGCGCGCCACTTTGTGGCAGGACATCCCACCAACTGTAGCTCTGCCCCGCCGTCAGCACGGTCCCGGCCCGGGCCTTGAGTGATGAGCCCGCGATGAGCGCCGGCGTGATGCGCACGCGTTGGCCCTGCTCCTCGCGATAGACGTGGAAGCCCAGGTGATCCACTTCATAGCTGGTCCGCCAGTGGAGCTCGACCACGCGGGTGGATGCGCCGTCATGCGAGAGCGCGTGGGCCTGCGTGACGCGTGCCAGCGAGGGCGCGTTCGGCTGCTCCGTGCCCACCGTGTAAAAACATTCGCCCGACCATGTGGCGATGGCAGTCGCAGCGACGCCCGCTATGGTGAACTGGCCCCCGACATAGAGCCGGCCCTGGTACGCCGCGAGGGCATTGACAATGTCGTTGACGGCCGTATCGCTCGAGACGTTGTTCCAGGCGCTGTCGTTCCAGCGGGCGAGATAGTCAATGACCCCGTTGAAGTTGGTGAAACTTCCCCCCACGTAGAGCTCGCCGCAGTAGACCGCGAGGGCGTTGACAAGAAGAGAGCCGGTGGTTGCAAAGCCCCCGACGGTGCTCCACGTGGTGCCGTTAAAGCGGTCAAGACCAGTATTGAGGCCGGCGGCGGATGTCATATTTCCCCCCACGTAGAGCTGGCCGTTGTAGACCGCAAGGGAGACGACGTTGCCGCCCGAGAAGGGAATGCTCCCGGTGTCGCTCCAGGCGGTGCCGTTATAGCGGCAGAGGCGGTTACAGTTGGTGAAGGCGCCGATGCTGGAAAAAGCTCCCCCCGCGTAGAGCAGGCCGTTGTAGACCGCCAAGACGTAGACAGTGCTTTGGGGCAAAGATGTCGAGGGTGCGCTCCAGGCGGTGTCGTTCCAGCGGCAGATGAACTTACAGTTGGCGATGTTGTTGGCTTTTGTGAAAGCTCCCCCCACGTAGAGCTGGCCGTTGTACTCCGCGAGGGCGTAGACGGTACTAACACTCCCAGTATTCCAGGCTCCGACGGCGCTCCAGGCGGAGCCGTCCCAGCGGCAGAGGTAGTCACAGATGTTGATGCCGCCGCCGTTCTGGAAAGCTCCCCCGACGTAGAGCTTGCCGTTGTAGACCGTGAGGAATTGGACATCACCAGCAGAGAAAGCAGAAGGAGTAGTAGCCGTCCAGGTTCCGACGGCGCTCCAGGTGTTGGTGGAGGCGTCAAAACGGCAGAGTCTGTTACAGGTGCCACCAGGCCCGGTGACGGAGGTGAAAGCTCCCCCCACGTAGAGCTGGCCGTTATAGACCGCGACGGCATAGACTGAATTGTTGGGCCCGCTGTTGGGCACTGCGCTCCAGTTCGGGGCGCCAATCATCCCGGGGCCGCCCATGTTGTTGAACTCGGTCTTGATCCAGTGCTGGTCGCGCGCCACCGAGGAGACCCGCACCTCATCGAGGGCCCCGTTAAAACCTTGGGAACCAGCTCTGCCTCCTATATTAAGAGGTTGGTTCCAAGTTCCGATCGATGTGTTGGCACTCCCACTAGCCTTCGGATACTCCACTCCATCAATGTAGATGGAATACACGCCAGGCACGGCGCCTACCTTGGGACTCCACACCCCGACGACGTGGTGCCAGGTAACCTCATCGAATTGCCCCGGCCCCCAATAGGTGTCTATGCTGCCATTATAGGTTTCGACCCCGAAGCTTGTACCCGGAGAGTCAAAATCGAGCGCATATCCTGGGTTTGAGCCCGACAATTTATTGATGATTGTCGCATAGCTCTGACCTGGAGAGGCAGCATCCTTGCGCATCCACGCTTCTAATGTAATGGCGCCGGGCGCATCCAGAGAAGCCGCGTAAGGCACATTTATATAGTTAGTGGACCCGTTAAAGTCGGTGGCATTCCCCATCTTCCCCGCCACGCCCAGGGTTGCCCCATTGTTGGTCCCAGTGTTCGCGTTCGTGGTCGAGTCACTGACCGTGCCTGACGTCTCCTTCAAATGCCAGACGCCCTTGAAGACGGAGGAATTCCACACCCCGGCGGCGTTCTCGGTCGAGGCGCTCACGCCGCTGTCGCCGTAGTAGATGTAGATCTTCGTGTTGGAAGAGGCCGAGATCGTGTTGAGGACCGGGATGCGCACCCAGGCGACCAGCTCGCCCGAGGTCGCGACATATTTTTCGATCTCATGGTCCAGTGTGCAGTCCTCGACGGGAAGAAGATTAACGTCCAAGCCGCAGATATTGGCCCCCGGATTGTCGGCGTCAAACGCCCGGAAGATGATGTCATAGCCGTTCACACTCCGGACTTTCCCAGTTGGAAAGGTAATGAGGGCCGCGTCCGTGACGCTGTAGAGGAAGGGGTAGTCCGTGATGGTCGTCGCCAGCATGCCCGCGTTG
Organism: Nitrospirota bacterium; assembly: GCA_005877505.1. GTDB lineage: Bacteria > Nitrospirota > Nitrospiria > Nitrospirales > NS-4 > NS-12. Next base: position 514 of record VBOO01000153.1, on the reverse strand, counting down.
CCTACTCGCTCCTTTTGAAGTGTGATGAGCTTACGGTTGTCGAAGGCCTGGGCCTCCGGGACAGCCATAAGCCCGACCGCGAGCAGCGCGAGCAGGAGGGCGGTCGCCCGGAAGCGAATCCCATAGCCACGCCGCAGCAGGGCGGTGCTCAGGTCGCAGAAGGCGGCGCTCATGAATCTTGCCATTGTGTCTCCTCGTTCGTAGTTCATTACGAGTTCGTCACGGCTTTTTAACGCAACATTGGTGCCGCCGAGATCCTGACCGAATTGTCATGATTGAGATCCATAACCATACAACAAGGTTCAATGTTTTCTGCCTGCCGGCAACAGGGCTCTTCCTTCACCATCTGTGAGGGAAGGGACCTTCCTATCGAAACAGATAGCTAGGTTATAGGACCGGGAGAAACGGGGACATTCAGTTTTGTCGCATTCGCACAGCCGACCGACAAGACTTTTTCGGGCCGAGCGGTCCTCGGCACCGACTGAGTCCCCGTCGTGCTTTAGCTACGCCTGGG
>VBOO01000152.1 GCA_005877505.1 Nitrospirota bacterium | reverse complement strand
CGAGGGACGGAAGGACGATTACGTCTCCCACAACAAGGAACAACCGGACGACTATCCCATCATCGTCCTGGTGAACGAGGGGAGCGCCAGCGCCTCCGAGATCGTCGCCGGGGCGCTCCAAGATTGGGGTCGAGCGGTCGTGGTGGGGGTGCAGACCTTCGGAAAGGGGTCCGTCCAGACGATCCTGCCGCTCGGGGACGGGTCGGGCCTCCGCCTGACCACAGCCAAATATTATACGCCCAAGGGGCGCAGCATCCACGGGGTCGGTATCAACCCGGATATCGTCGTCAAAGGGAAGCAGACGGCAATTCCGCCGGTCCGTGAACGGGACCTTGACAAGACGCTCCGCGAGCCGGGGGCCTCGCCCCAGCCCTCGCCCCTGCAGGAACATCCGGTGGCCCCCAAACCGGAGCCCAAAGAGGGCAAGAAGGACCGTGAAGCAGCCAAGGACAAGGAGAGCAAGGAGAAGGACGAGGAGGACCCGCAACTGCAGAAAGCCGTGGAGTTGTTGAAATCTTGGATTATTTTCAAGGACTTACGACCAGGTAAGCGGGATGACCGGGTCGAGCATTCGATGTAAAAAATTTTACACGGGAATTGGCCAGCAGGGGGTTGATTGGTCACAAAGAGGCTTTACATTACCGGTACACGTTTGCCGACGGGTGCACCATGCCCCGAGGGCAAGGGTTTTCGCCAGATACGGATCAGTAGACTGAAGGGCTTACCGAAGGAGGGAGGAGCGTTATGGCCGTGGAGACGAAGGAAAAGGAGAAGAAGGTAGCGGCGGGATTTAAACCGCTCAAGGATCGCTGTTTCGTCAGCTATACCGAGGAACTGGAGCGCACGGCAGGCGGCATCTACATCCCGGATGCCGCCAAGGAGAAGCCCCAGCGCGGCAAGGTCGAAGCCGTCGGGGCCGACGTCAAATCTGTGAAGGTCGGGGATCTGATCCTTTTCGACAAGTATTCCGGCAGCAAGATCAACGTGGACGGCACGGATTACTTGATCATCAAGGAAGAGGACATTCTGGGCATCTTCGAACGGTAATCATCTCCCACGCAACAGGCCCTGAAGAGGCATGAAGGAGGAGGGAAATGGCAGCGAAGCAAATTTTGTACAGTGAGAACGCAAGGGCTTCGATTCTGAGAGGCGTGAATCAGCTGGCGGATGCCGTGAAGGCGACGCTGGGACCAAAAGGGCGCAATGCGATTCTCGACAAGAAGTTCGGCGCGCCGCTCATCACCAAGGATGGCGTGACGGTTGCGAAGGAGATCGAGCTCAAGGACCCCTATGAGAACATGGGAGCCCAGCTCGTCCGGGACGTCGCATCCAAGACGAGCGACGTGGCGGGCGACGGGACCACCACGGCCACCGTGCTGGCGCAAGCGATTTACCGGGAGGGCGTCAAGAACATCACCGCCGGCGCGAACCCCATGGACATCAAGCGCGGGATCGACAAGTCCGTCGATGTCGTGGTGGAGGAGCTCAAGAAGCTCAGCAAGCCCTGCAAGACCAAGAAGGAAATCTCGCAGATCGGCACCATCTCGGCCAATAACGATTCCACCATCGGCGATCTCATCTCCGAGGCGATGGAGAAAGTGGGCAAGGACGGCGTCATTACGGTCGAGGAGGCCAAGTCCATGACCACCTCCCTTGATGTCGTGGAAGGCATGCAGTTCGACCGCGGGTACATCTCCCCCTACTTCATCACCGACGCCGAGCGGATGGAAGCCTCGCTCGAGGACGTCTTCATCCTGATCCATGAGAAGAAGATCAGCGGCATGAAGGATCTGCTCCCGATGCTTGAGCAGGTGGCCAAGATGGGGAGGCCGCTGCTCATCATCGCCGAGGACGTGGAAGGAGAAGCGCTGGCGACCCTGGTCGTCAACAAGCTGAGAGGGACGCTGAATGTGGCGGCCGTGAAGGCCCCTGGGTTCGGCGACCGCCGCAAGGCGATGCTGGAGGATATCGCGACCTTGACCGGCGGGCAGGTGATCTCGGAGGATCTCGGGCTCAAGCTCGAGAACGTGAAGCTCACGGATCTGGGCCGCGCGAAGCGCGTGACGATCGACAAGGACAATACGACGATCGTCGAGGGCCACGGCGATCAGAAGAAGATCCAGGCACGGGTCAAGCAGATCAAGTCGCAGGTCGAGGAGACCACGTCGGATTACGACCGCGAGAAGCTGCAGGAGCGGCTGGCCAAGATCGTCGGCGGCGTGGCGGTGATCAACGTGGGTGCGTCCACCGAGACCGAGATGAAGGAGAAGAAGGCCCGGGTCGAGGACGCGCTGCACGCGACCAAGGCGGCGGTCGAGGAAGGGATCGTGGCGGGCGGCGGCGTGGCCCTGCTCCGCTGCGTGCCGTCCCTGGACAAGATCAAGGACCTGCCGCACGATCAGCAGGTCGGCGTCACGATCGTGAGGCGGGCGCTGGAGGAGCCGATCCGGCAGATCGCGCAGAACGCCGGCTTGGAAGGGTCGGTGGTGGTCGAGCACGTGCGCAAAGAGAAGGAGTCGATGGGCTTCGACGCCAACACGGAGAAGTACACGGACATGTTCGAGGTGGGCATTATCGACCCGACCAAGGTGGTACGCTGCGCCTTGCAGAACGCGGCCAGCGTGGCCGGGCTGATGCTCACGACCGAGGTCATGGTGACCGAGATTCCGGAGGAGAGGAAGGCACCGGCGGGCGGTCATGCGCACGGCGGGGGCATGGAGGGGATGTACTAAGCCTTACGGGGTCCGGGTTTGGGCAACGAAGGCCCTGGGAGGAACGCTTCCTCCCAGGGCCTTTTCTTTCGGAGACCCTCACCCCCACCCTCTCGGGGAACCCGTTGCCGGGGAACGCATTGCTCCACTGATGCAATCGGTCGATGCAACGGGTCAACCAGCAGCGGGTCATGGGGAGAGGGAAGGGTGAGGGGTTAGACGTTGAGAACCAAGCAGGTGTTGGTCTTGGTGACGCCGTCCACCGCGCGGATCTTCGAGAGGAGCAGGTCGCTGAGCGTTTGCAGGTTTTCCGTCTCGACCTGCACGATGAGGTCGTAGCTCCCGCTGACCGTGTACACGGCTTTCACGCCGGAGATGCGCTGGATCGTTTTGAACGCGCTCTTGGTATGGTCGCCTGCGACTTCGATCAGGATGAACGCGGAGAGAGCCATGGGTCGGATTCCTGGTCCGCCGGACGGTAACAGAGGGGGCCAGGGCTGTCAAGGTGGCGCGCCGGCACGCAACCTCGTAATCCCTTCCAGCACGTGTTCATCGTTCGCCGTGAAGTCGGGCAGCGTGCGCAACAGCCTCGAACGGACCAGCGCTTCGAGGTCGTCCAGCGACCGGATATACAGGCGGTCATGCAGATGGCGGACGAGCGACGGGGTGAAACCGGGGAGCTGGAGCCAAGACGCGAGCGCCGCCGGGACCTCCACGGGCGGGTCGGCGGTCGCTTCGATCCGTCCCTCATCACAGAAAAGGACGACCTTCTGAGCGAGATCCTTGCCGATCCCTTTGAAGGTGGTCAGCTCCCCGCGGCGGGCGAGTTCGCCGGCATCCTCCGAGAGGCGCGCGATGAGTCGGGCCGCCTGCCGGTAGGCCCGGACCCTGAAGGGGTTGGCGTCCCGGGATTCCAGCTCGTCGGCGAGGCGGCGGAACTCGGCGGCGATCTCCAGGTTGCGCGAGAGAACCATGACGGAATTATACGACATGGAAAGTTCGATTGGTGGGTGTGGGAGGGGCGCCTCTGGCGGGGCCCCTCCCACTGCGATGGCACGCGGCCTCTGCTGTTGACACGGTTTCCGAAGCGTGTGGTATGATCCTGTTGCCATGCGCATCACCGTGAATGGAGAATCTCGCGAGGTGGCGGATGGACACTCGGTCGCTTCGCTCCTGGCCGACCTCGGCGTTCCCGCCGAACGAGTCGCCGTGGAGCTGAACCTGAAGGTTGTGGACCGTCAGACGTTCCCGGGAACCCCGTTGCGCGACGGGGACCGCGTGGAAGTCATCGGGTTCATCGGCGGTGGGGAGGACACTCGGCATGAGCGATGATCGGTTGACGATCGCGGGCATCGAGTTCCGCTCCCGACTCTGGGTCGGCACGGGCAAATACAAGGACTTCATCGAGACCCAGAAGGCCATCGAGGCGTCGGGCGCGGACGTGGTGACGGTGGCCGTGCGCCGGGTCAATATTACAGATCGGAAGTCCGAGAACCTCCTCGACTACATCAGCCCCAAGACATACAAGATCCTGCCCAACACGGCAGGCTGCTACACCGTGGAGGATGCCCTGCGCTACGCGCGACTCGCCCGGGCCGCCGGCGTGTCTGACATGGTGAAGCTGGAGGTGATCGGCGACGAGCGCACGTTGTTCCCCGATACGGCGGGACTGATAGAAGCGGCGAGGATTTTGGTCAAGGAAGGCTTCATCGTGTTTCCCTACACCAACGACGATCCGATCGTTGCCAAGCGGCTCGTGGATGTCGGCTGCCCGGCCGTGATGCCGCTGGCCGCGCCGATCGGATCGGGTCTGGGGATCCGCAACCCGTACAACCTCAAAATTCTCATGGAATCCGTGAACGTGCCGGTCATCGTCGACGCGGGCGTCGGCACGGCCTCGGATGCCGCCCTGGCGATGGAGTACGGAGCCGACGCGGTCCTGATGAATACCGCCATCGCCGGCGCGAAAGAGCCCATTCTGATGGCCGAGGCCATGAAGTACGCGGTGTGGGCCGGGCGGATGGCGTTCAAGGCCGGACGGATTCCTCGCAAGCTCTACGCCACCGCCAGCAGCCCGATTGAAGGCATGTTGTAACCCGCCTTCATGGCCCGGGTGGATTTTTCCCTCTACCTTGTGACCGACCGTCACCAGGCCGGCGGCCGTCCCCTTCAGGAAGTCGTGAGCGCCGCGTTG
>VBOO01000122.1 GCA_005877505.1 Nitrospirota bacterium | reverse complement strand
CCCATTGCAATTAAAGAGCAATGGGTAACCCCGGCGCCGGCGAGCCCGACACGTCTCGCCTTAGCAGTGCCCCAGCCGCGCAGGCCGATGCCTCCTGCCTGAGTGAGCCTAGTAACTAAGTAGTGTTAGGGCTCTCCCTGTCGCCTTGACTAGGTGCACGAGCGTACGCCAGAATGAGTTTATGATGGCAACGCGTCGCGCCATGCTGATTGCCGGCCGGTGGGCGGAAACCGGCACGACCAGCCCCATTCGTAATCCCTACAACGGCGAGGTCCTGGCAGAAGTCTGCCTGGCCGGGGAATCGGAAGCTGACGAGGCCATTCGCGCGGCGGTGTCGGCTTTCGCGGTCAGCCGCAAGCTTCCGGCCCACGTGCGGTCCGCGGCGCTGCAGAAGATCGCCGGCGAGATCACCGCCCGCAAAGAAGACTTCGCCCGTTGCCTGTCCGCCGAATCGGGCAAGCCCATTACCGACGCGCGCCGCGAGATCGGGCGCGCCATCACCACGTTCACCGTCGCCGCGGAAGAGGCCAAGCGCATGCCCGGTGAGATCGTGCCATTGGACATCACGCCGGGCACGGACAACTATTTCGGGCTGTATCGTCGCGTGCCCGTCGGGCCGATGCTTGGCATTACGCCTTTCAACTTTCCCCTGAACCTCGTCGCCCACAAGGTTGCGCCGGCCCTGGCGGTCGGCAATCCCATCGTGCTGAAGCCGGCACCGCAGACACCGTTGACGTCCTTGATGTTGGGGGAAGTGGTTCTACAAGCCGGGTTACCGGCCGGCATGGTCAGCATCCTGCCCTGCACGAACGCCGTGGCCGAACGCATGGTCACGGACGAGCGATTCAAGCGGGTGAGCTTTATCGGCAGCGCGGCGGTGGGGTGGATGCTGAAAAACAAGGCCGGGAAGAAACGCGTGGTGCTCGAGCTCGGCGGGAACGCCGGTGTGATTGTCGAGCCCGACGCCGACTTGGACCAGGCGGCGGACCGCTGCGCGGTCGGCGGCTACGCCTATTCGGGCCAGACCTGCATCTCGGTCCAGCGGATCTATGCCCATGAATCGGTCTGTCAGGCGTTTCTCGACAAGCTGCTCCAGCGCACAAGTTGCTCCAGCGCGTCGCTGCGCTGCAGGCCGGCAATCCTGCGGAATACACGACCGTGATCGGCCCACTCATTGATGAGGGGGCGGCCAAGCGGGTAGAGGCGTGGATTCAGGAGGCGGTCAAGGGCGGCGCCAAAGTCCGTGTGGGCGGGAAGCGACAAGGCAGCGTCGTCGAGGCGACGGTCCTGACGGACGTCACTCCGCAGATGAAGGTGAGTTGTCAGGAGGTGTTCGGTCCGGTTGTGACCGTGAGTCCCTATGGGAAGTTCGAGGACGCGCTGGCGGGGATCAACGACTCGCCCTATGGTCTGCAGGCCGGCGTGTTCACGCGGGACATCAAGAAGGCGTTTCAATCATTCAGGGACCTGGACGTGGGCACGGTGCTGATCAACGAGATCCCGACCTTCCGCGCCGATCACATGCCCTACGGCGGGGTGAAAGACTCAGGCCTCGGCCGCGAGGGCCTACGCTACGCCATCGAAGAGATGACCGACATCAAGCTGCTGGTGTTGAATCTCTCCTGACGCGGGTCCTGGCACCGCGTCACCCGGACGTGCTCATGGCCTTTCGCCGTCGCAGCCCCGCAGACTCGGCTGTAGGCCCTTCCGCTCCGCCCGGGTCCCACGCGGCGCCACCCGCTCTTGTCTGTCGGAAACGGTGGCGGGCTCCCTTTTCTGCCCACCAATCTCTATCTACCTAATCCTTGTTTTATTTTCTCCTGATCCTCCGGACTATAGATCCTCAGGCATTCCTCAGAGCACGGTGCAGGTCCGGGTGCCGGTGGCACTACTATGCCTGATGGCAGTAGGGTGCCAGGTTTTTGTTGCACTTCGAATCTAGATTTAGTCCCGTCACAGGCCGATGCCCCTCCTCCGCCTGGGACGAGCATGGAAGGATCAATGATCGGCGGTCTTGTCGGATTGGCACTACGTGGCATGGTACTTGGCATCGGATCGGGACAGGGAGGAAATTTGTGCTCCTGTGGTAAGCCGGAAGGCTCGGCGGTCTGAAGAGCCGCGGGAGGCGCGGCTATGGGCGGATCCGCCGCGCCGTATCCCGGTATACCCGTGACGACTAGACCAACCAGAAACAGGATCGCCGCATACTGAGTCCTTTGGTGCATCAACCACCGCATTCTTCCGCTCCTTTGTTGGAGAGCACACCGATGACAAATTGTAACGCTACAAGACATTCTACGACAAGGCCGAGTACTACTCTCGGGGTGAAAACGGGGACAGAGCAAAGACGGGGACAGGCAGCTTTTCTGAAGACAGAAAACCAGCCAGTCCCCTCTTGCTTATCACTCTTCCAAAGGAAATGGTTTCGTGCGGGTGGCGGCGAGCTGGGCGCCCCGAATGCGGTCTGAGCCTGCATCCGAGTCTGCGGGGCTGCGACGGGGCGCGAGCACCTCAGGGCTGGTCGGCGAAGGACTAGCGGCTCAGGCATTTCTGATGAGTCTCAGGAAGTCCGACAGTTTCACGATGGTGATGGTTTGATATCGCTTCAGGTCGAGTAAGTGCCGGTCGCCGGTTACGATCAGATTCGCGTCGGCTTCAATCGCGCACTCTAGGATACGATTGTCGGATTCGTCGGTCAGGACGTGGAGGGATGGCTGGGTCTTCACGACCGTCGCCATTTGGCTGAGCGTCCCAAGCAACTTTCCGACTTTCTCATCCGACCAGTTAAACTTTGTCCGAAATACATTGGCGGTTTCGGTGAGGATAGCGCTTGATGTGACTAGTTCGAACGAGCCCCCAACCGCATGGAGATAGGCCTCTTCTGCATTGCCTCCCGGGATGCCAAAGGCAGAGACGTAAATATTGGTGTCGAAGACGACCCGCACATTCAGCGGTCGCGGAAGACGATGGCATCAACGTCCTCTTCAGTCAGGACGCCCTTCTTTCTGGCCTGGCGGGACGCGTATCGCTGAAGTTCGAAGAATTCCTCCTCCTGCCGGCGCTGCCGGTAGTTCCGGAACATGTCGCGAAAGAGTTGGCTCTTGTTTTTTGCTTCGGCTTCAGCCAGCTTGTCGAATTCGCGGGCCAATTCCGGTGGCAGTGACACAGTCAAAGCTACACGTTTTTGATTCGAGGCCATAAGACTTCCTCCTGTATGACAAAATTATACAGAGAGGAGAAGTTGAAAGCAAGCGGGTGGGGGCGCCAGGCCAGGGTGCTTCGACAAGCTCAGCCCGAACGGATTTACCCCTCACCCTGACCCTCTCCATTGACCCGTTGCATTCCGAAGAGCAACGGGTATCCCCGGGAGAGGGGAAATGGCGGCTATGAAACGAGCTTGCGGACCTTCTCGACGATGTGGCGGGCGCTGATGCCGTAGCGGTCGAGGAGCTGCTCCGGCTTGCCGCTGTGCGGGATCTCCGTCACCGCGAGCTTATACACCTTTACGCCCTCGGCGTTGACCGCCGCCAGCACGGCATCGCCCACGCCGCCATGCGCGTAGTGGTCTTCAACCGTCAGCATTAAGTTGTTCGTCGCGCGGGCGCAGGCGAGCAGGGTCGCGCGATCGATGGGCACGATGCTGTAGAGGTCCACCACCCGGATGGCGATGCCCTGCTTGGCCAGTTCGTCATGGGCCTTGAGGGCCTCGAACACGGTCACGCCGGCGGCGACCACCGTGAGGCGATCGTTGGCGCTCTCCCGCAAGACCTTTGACCCGCCGATCGTGAACCGCTCATCGTTCTTATACAGGATGGGCGACTTGGGGCGCCCGGTGCGAATGTAGACCATCCCCTTGTGGTCCGCGGCCTGCGCGGTCAGCCAGTGCGTGCACACGGCATCGGAGGGATAGAGCACCACGACGCCCGGCTGCGCTGCCATCATGGCCAGATCCTCAAGCCCCATCTGCGACGGACCGTCTTCGCCGATCGAGACGCCGACGTGCGAGCCCATGAGCTTGATGTTCGACCCACTGATGGCCGCCATGCGGATGAAGTCATAGGCCCGGGTCAAAAAGCAGGCGAAGGTGGCGGCAAACGGAATCTTGCCCTGGCTCGCCAGGCCCACCGCGATTCCGATCATGTTCTGCTCGGCGATGTAGGTCTCGAAGAACCGCGCGGGGAACTTCTTGGCGAACCTGTCGGTGAAGGTCGAGTTCTTCACGTCGGCGTCGAGGACGACGACCTGAGGATTCGCCTCTCCCAGTTTGACGAGGCTCGCGCCAAACGCCTCCCGTGTGGCCACGGAGTCTGTGGGGGCGTATTCCGGAGGCGGGACCGGTTTGGCCGGCGCCGGTGAGATGGCGATCGGATCCGGCATGCGGATCTCCACCTTCGGCGGCGTGGGGAGAAGACGGGCGCTCAACTCGGCCAGCGCCTTGTCGGCCTCCTCACCTTTTTTCAAGGGCTTCCCGTGCCAGTCCGGCTTGTCTTCAACGAACGAGATCCCCTTGCCCTTGAGCGTGCGGGCCAGAACGACCGTGGGCCGGCCTTTTGTCCGGGCTGCCTGTGCGAACGCCTCCACGAGCTTGGCGATATCGTGCCCGTCCGCGGGGATGGCGTTCCAGCCGAACGCGCTCCAGCGCGTGCGGTACGTCTCCACATCGTGCTGCAGGAGGGTGGGGTCGCTCTGGCCGAGACGGTTGATGTCCACGATCGCGCAGAGATTATCGAGCTGGTAGTGGCGCGCGATCTCGGCGGCCTCCCAGTTAGAGCCCTCCATGGTTTCGCCATCGCCCATCAGGACGTATGTGCGGTAGCTCGACTTGTCCAGGAACTTGGCGTTGAGGGCCAGCCCGATGCCGGCGTTGAGCCCTTGGCCGAGCGACCCCGTCGACACATCCACGAAGTTCAGACGCGGGGTGGGATGGCCCTCCAGGTCCGAGTCCAAGGTCCGCAGGCGCAACAGCGCCTCAGGATTGAATGCGCCGGCTTCGGCCCATGCCGCGTACAGCAGCGGCGCCGCGTGGCCCTTGGAGAGGACGAACCGGTCGTTGTTCCGATGCTTCGGGTTGTGTGGATCGAACCGCATGACCGAGAAGAACAGGGTCGCGACGATGTCGGCCGCCGAACAGCAACTGGTCGGGTGTCCGCTGCCGGCTTCGGTCGTGGAGCGAACGCTCAGGATCCGCAGCCTGGCGGCGAGGTGAGACAGCACGGCTACACGCGTGTCAGCGGACGTGGATGTCGTTGGCACCGGGGGCTCTCCTCTCGTCTGGATTGAGGTTAAAAGACAGGGGGTTGATGGGCATGCCGGAGCCTAACAAATGGAATCGAATCAGTCAATCCGGAGGCTCGCCATTCATTGACAATCTTTTACCACATTTGTTAGGGTGAAGCCCCTCCGATGTTCTGATCGGGAGACCGCACGTGTGACCCTTCAGAATCTGCTCCTCGCCTTGCATCACTTTTGGGCCGATCGTGGGTGCGTCCTCCACGAACCCTATGATTTGGAAATGGGGGCGGGCACGTTCCATCCAGCGACGTTTCTCAAGGTGTTAGGCCCCGAACCCTGGCGCGCAGCCTACGTGCAGCCCTGCCGGCGACCGACCGACGGCCGGTATGGAGAAAACCCCAACCGCCTTCAGCATTACTACCAGTATCAAGTCATCCTGAAGCCCTCGCCGGACGATGTCCAGGATCTCTACCTCCAGAGCCTTCGCGCGCTCGGCATCAACCCCAAGCAGCACGACATCCGGTTCGTACAGGACGACTGGGAGTCGCCCACGCTCGGCGCCTGGGGGCTTGGATGGGAAGTGCGGCTCGATGGGATGGAGATCACCCAGTTCACGTATTTCCAGGAGGTGGGCGGGATCGAACTGAACCCGATTTCGGCCGAGATCACTTACGGAACCGAGCGGATCGCCATGTACCTGCAAGGCGTGGACAACGTGTTTGATCTGATGTGGAATGAGACGGTGACCTACAGGGAAATGCACCACGAGACCGAGGTCCAGTTCTCCAAGTACAACTTCGAAGCCGCCGATGTGAAGGCGCTGATCTCCACCTTTACGGCCTACGAGGCCGAAGGCAAGAGGCTGGCCGGAGAAGGCCTGTATCTGCCGGCGTATGATTGCTGCATGAAGACCTCGCACCTCTTCAACCTGCTGGATGCCCGGGGCGCCATCAGCGTCGCGGAGCGGACCGGCTATATCGCTCGTGTGCGCGCGCTGGCGTATCAGTGCGCCGAGGGATACGTGGCTCTGACCAGCAAGGCGACGGCATGAGACGCAAACCGGAAAAAGGCTACGAGCTGCTGCTTGAGATCGGGACGGAGGAATTGCCCGCGCAGGTTGTGCCACTCGCCCTCGCGGAGTTGAAAGACCGGGCCATCCAATTGCTCAAAGACGCGCGCCTCCCCCACGGGACGATCAAAACCCCAGGAACACCCCGGCGACTGACGGTATGGGTGCAGGACCTCGCGGACCATCAGGAGGCAATCTCCACGGCAGTGATGGGGCCGTCCAAGGCCGTCGGGTTCGACGCGCAGGGGCATCCGACCAAGGCGGCGATCGGCTTTGCGGCTTCGCAGGGCGTCCCGGTGACTTCATTGGAAGTCAGGACCACGCCGAAGGGTGAGTACCTGTTCGCCGTCAAAAAGGATCCTGGCCGGAAGACGACGATGCTCCTACCAGG
>VBOO01000121.1 GCA_005877505.1 Nitrospirota bacterium | reverse complement strand
GGCCGGACTGGTGCCGGTGTTCGTGCAGACGAGCTGATAGGAGAACACCTTGCCGGGAATGCCCTCCTTGGACGCGATCTGGGTCGCCACCGCCACCACCGGGCGCGACACGATAAGCAGACGGCCGCTCTCTGAGACGACCGACCGGGACCGTTCTGACGTGGCGACCAGCCGGACGGCGTGCTGCTTTGCGTCCATCGCATCGGACGGTACCGCAAGCTCGACCAACAGCCTGATCTCTTCCTGGGGATTGAGCAGCCTGGTCGTCTCCACCACCGGTTCATCCGGCTGGCGGACGCCGTCGCGATTGCGATCCTCCACAAGGGTGGCCCCCGCGCCAAGGTCGATCAGGGTCCGCAGCGCGAACCGGTCAGGGCCATTGCCCGTGTTCCGCACCGTGAACGGCAGGTACACGGTCTCCCGCGGGAAGACCGTGCGGGCCGCCTCGCCTCCTACCACCCGCACAGCCGCCACCGCCTCGACCTTGGCGACCGCCGACACCACGGAGACAGTCTGTTCGCCGACCGGAGACTGCAAGACCACCCGGATGACGATGTCTTGATCGGCCAGGGCGTCCTCGCCCACGCGGAAATCGAGCCGGACCGCGCGTCGGTCGTTCGGCGGCATGCGAGCCAGTTCCCAGGTGACCGTGTGCAATTGCGGATCCATGGACGTGGACGAGGGCGCCGCCTCCGTGAGCCTAAGCGCACCGGGGTAGGCGACAACCACCCGCGCGGAGCTCGCATCCGCCGAGCCAGCGTTCGTCAGCGACAAGGTGTACGAGAGGGTATCGCCCGGTTTGACATTTGTGCGGTCCACCGACAGGGTCCCGCGCAGCGACGGCGCGGACGCCACGAGCGTTGTGGGCGCGGCCTGGGAGACTGACTGATCGTACTTGGACGTGGCCTTGATCTCGAAAGCCTGCGCAAAGCCGTCGCTCATCTCCACCGGCACCCTCGCGCGCAACACAAACCGCGCCCTCTGGCCGATACCGAGGCGCGGCGTCTCGGTCACCGCCGGCTCCTCGACGCTGACCTGACCGGTCCCCACCACATCGTGGAAGAACGCCGGTTGGAAAGACGGCGGCAGCGTTGAGGTCAACTGGAACGCATCTTCCGCGTTCCCTCGATTCGCGACGACGAACGGAACCACGATCGTCTCCCCTGACGTTGCGACATACTTGGCTCGCACCTCCGACACATCCACGCTGGCCACCCGCTCCACGACCAGGAAGACGGTCTCGCCGGCCGGTGGTGCAGCGAGCGGAGGCCGCGCCGGCGTCTTCGGCAGAGGCACGCGGCCTGGCTTGCTCGGAGCCGGCTTTCCGGCCGCCGGCGGCACAGCCTGCGGGGGATGCGCTGGCATCGTCGGCAGGGGTATGCGGCCTGGGTGGCTCGGAGCTGGCTTTCCACCCACCCGCAGCTCAGCCAGGCGCTCTCGGGCCTTCGCGGCTTCCGGGGAGTCAGGCACTTCCCGGATGATGCGCTCATACGATTCGATGGCTTTCTGCCGGGCGCTCTTGGCAAGCTCCTCCTTCGCCACCGTGGGCGGCGCCTCGGGCTTGGGCGGTGGTTTGAGCTCGGGCTTCGCCGTTGCCCTCGGAGGCGCTTCCGGCTTGGGCGCCGGTGTTGCACCGGGAGCGGCCGGCGCCTTCTCTGCTGGCGCCTTCTCCAGCGCCGCCAATTGCCGCAAGGCGTGCCCGTACATGGTGCTCTGCGGGAACTTCGCCTTCAACTCGCGGAAGGCCCCGATGGCCTCCTGGGTCCGGCCGGCTTTCTGATAGGCCTTGCCCAGCCAGTAGAGGGCCAAGTCGTTGACTTTCCCCTTGGGGTACTGTTTCAAGACACCTTGAAACGAGGCGATCGCTTTGGCGGTGTCCCCCTTGAGATAGGCCTGGTAGCCTTCCGTGAAGAGGGTCGCCTCGTCGGACTGGGCGTTAGTGGTGGAGACGGTTCCGCTGAGGAAGACCGTGCAGAGGAAGAACTGTAGGACCAGGAGCGCAGCCCCGGCTGTCAGGGCTTGCAACGCAGGGAACCGCCGGGCCTGGAACGGGTGAGGCAGTCCGTGGGGCACCCAGCGATACCTCCATGCGCGAACGCAGTTGACGAGTGAGTGTCCGAGCTTGAAATACGTGAAAAGGTAGCAGAAAGTCCTCAGGGTGTCAATTTAGAAAGGCGCGAGAGAGGATGGGGGTTTCGCCTGAGAGGGCGGGCGGGTCCCCTAGAGCCCGGACCCGCCCGTGACGCATACTAGGCGGCCTTGGACTCCGCGAGCAGCGCGCGCCCCTTTTCAAAAGCCGCTTCGATGCCGGCCTTCGTGCGTTGCGCGGTGTTGGCAACGTCCTTTTTCACCTTCATCGCGTAGTGCTTGACCTCTTTGCGCATCTCCTGGCCCGACTTCGGCGCGAACAGCATCCCGGCCACAGCGCCGAGCACCGCCCCGCCGATGAACAAAAGCGTGATGGCTTTGACTGACGAACTGTTGTTCTCTTCCATGGGCACACCTCCTCCTTAGATTTGTTGGTTTCTCGAACGAAGGCCCTCACCTGAGCTCACGTAGGAATGTGAGCATCATGCGTGCCAAATCAAAGACCCATTAAGATTCAATCGGTTTGAGGAGACCGGGCTGAAAATCTTGACAAGGCCGATCGTGTTATCGAAGCAACAGTGTGGGAAAAATCAACGGCTGCCATCCATTGAGGGTCCCGCGCTATTCTTTCAACAAAGGCCTGGGCTGAAGGACGCCCCTCTAGCCGGGCACCGTAGAAGCTCAAGAAGGCTCCCCACAAGGGTCACAAGCCCCGCTTGACAGATCCCGTAGAATGGCCTAGGCTGGCCCCCTAAGGACAATGCTCCGGGAGGGAAGTGAATGTCCTCCTGCTTTCGCATCTGCTGGTGGTGGTCCCGCTAGAATCTACGAACAACCACGCGCAACAGGGAAAGGAGTGTGGGCAATGAGAAACGTGGGGCATAAGCGCAGGATGCTTGCCCGTATTGGGGCAGCGATGGGGTTTATCTGTGGGACGCTCGGTCTCCTAGCGGGTCTGACGGAACATACCTGGAAGTTGGGCGTTTTCGGATGGTTTGAAGGCGGTGTTTTGATCACGCTGATTGGCGTGTTCCTGCTGTTAGACGGCATGTTCGCCTTCCAGAAGGACCGAACAGCTGTGTAAGGCCATGATTCGCCACAGCCCAACACCCCCTGGTGTGCGCTCCGGGAAAAGACTCCGTCCCGGCGGAGTCGGGGCGGGCGGGTGAGATGTCCTCCTGACCAAGTCCCAAGCAAGCTCATCGAAGGAGGCGCCGAATCAGCCTGCTTTGGCGGGCCAGCATCCGGTTGTACTGAGGTCCTGGTCTGACAACTGGAGCGACCCGCTCTTACCAGTCTTTCTCCTCAGCCGGTTCCGGTCGACTGCAAGGGCCACATCGTGAACAGGGGCCCGTCCTGTGAAAAATGGAAAGGAACCATCATGAAGCTGGGGGGGATATGTGTGGCGCTAGGTTTCTTGGCGATCTTGCTTCCCACAAACTCACAGGCTGAGTCCTCTTCGTTAGGACCTCAAGCCCGCGGAGCCGTGCAGCGCGGAACGCTGGAAGTCGGCGTGATGGCGGGCTACTTGCAAGGGAACGATACCCTTACTTCGGTTTCCAGCAACCGTAGTGCTCTTTATGCTCTCCCCAGAGTCGGCATCGTGGTGACTCCAGACATTGGATCAGGCCTCTATGCAGGGAATCTCGAACTGCTCATAGAGCCCTTGTATGCGCACTATTTCAAACCGTTTGGGGCCAATGCGGCCGGTGGGTCCGTGGTGTTCAAATACAATTTCCTGGGATTCGGCCGGTGGCTGCCCTTCTGGGATCTCGGCCTCGGCATGCTCTGGACGAACCTGGCGCCGCGTATTCCAGAGCAAAGTACGCCGTTCAACTTTGTCTTGGAAAGCGGCCCCGGCGTCCAATATTTTGCGACCGAGAGGGTCGCGTTGACGCTCGGCGTGCGCTTCCACCACATCTCAAACGCCCAGACTGGTGATCGGAATAAAGGGTTGAACTCCACGTTAGGCTACCTGGGGCTCTCCATCTTTTTCCCACGGTAAGGCAGGAAGAGGGACGAGCGCACCGTGCCGTGCTTGACAGGTCGCGCGGGGTGGCCTAGCCTTTTTGGCTAGCCAGGCGACCCAGTCTGAGGTGGGAAGCCCTTGCATGCACGGGAGGACCAGAATGGACAGAGGACAGGCCTTATAAGCATTATAAGAAGTGCTAGCCTCATTGTACCCAGAGGGGCTCGGGATCCCGCAGCGGGGGCCAGGATGGCAACGATCCTCGTCGTAGATGATGAACGCATCTTTTGCGATCTGCTGAAGGCGGTGCTGGGAAGTCACGGCCATGAAGTGCTTTCGGCGTACGACGGGCGGGAGGCGCTCGACCTGTTTGCTCAGCATCGCCCGCAGTTCACCTTGCTGGACCTCCGCATGCCGGAGATGAACGGGATCGAGGTGCTGCGCCAGATCCGCGCCATCGATGCCAGCGCCGCCGTGATGATTCTGACCGCCTGGGGGTCGGATGCGCTCGAACAGCAGGCCTACAAGCTTGGCGTGACCGATTTTTTGAGCAAAACGCTCGCGCTCGACACTGTCGTGGCTTCAATGGAGCGGTTGCTGCCATCGACAACGCAGGTGAAGACGCCGCCAGCACCACCGACAGCTCACACGGAGGCTCCCTCACCCTCCGCGGAGAAATCGAAGGAACCGCGCGCGCCGTCCAAAGTCCCAGAGACCGATCGTATCTTGCTCATCGAGAGCGACACCGATGAGAGCAGCCACCTCCAACAGTTTTTAGCCAAGCGAGGGATTCGCATCCAGGTAGCCCGCGATGGCCCTACAGCCTTGCAACTGGTGGGCAAGGAAATGCCCCGGCTCATTGTTCTCGACATGGACCTTCAAGGGATGGGGGGACCAGCCCTCATGAGGGAATTGCGGGCCAAGAACTACACTGGCGGAATCATCGTGTTGAGCAGCTCTGAAGATGAAACCGCGATGAATCTGGCGATCGACATGGGGTCCGTCGACATTTTGGGGAAGCCCGTTGATCCGGAACGACTCGCGGTGGCGATCCAGGTCGGCATGCTGCTGATGAAGGGAAATTGAAATGCTGGCATCGGTGGCCAAGGCGATCCAGAGACGTGGCCGCTCGCCTGCCGCGTAATAGGGGCCGGGCCCAGCCACCAGCCGACCGACGGGGAGACCGACTGCAACCTGTCATTTCCCTCCGTCTCGCCTCCCTTCTGTTCCTGATTGTTTGGGGGGGGAGTGGCTGTGCGGGTCGTCCGGCGAAGCCTGCCGCTTCCCCTGCCGACTATCCTGTCG
>VBOO01000096.1 GCA_005877505.1 Nitrospirota bacterium | reverse complement strand
GATCCTAAAGTGGATGCCCTCTATATCCGCTTTAAAGAGGCCACGGTTACGACCAAACATCTGACTGAGGGCATCGCCGCGGATTATGACGCCGAAGGTTTCCTGGCTGGGATTGAGATCCTTGATGCCGTGAAGCGCCTTGGAGACCCTGCGGTTTTCAAGCAGGTCACGCTCGAGGGTGTCACTCCCGGGAAGCCTTAGCACCTGATCCTTTCCCCTCCGCCTCCTCCCGCCTCGATCTTTAGATCCGCTCAGATGGACGCACACGCAGGTGCGTCCCTACGGCGGATTCCCCCTCACCCTTCTCTCCCTCCGGGGGCGAGGGATGGATTGCTTCGCTTCGCTCGCAATCACAATGTCTCCCCGTCACCCAAACCCTCTCCATTGACCCGGTGAGTGACCCATTGCATGCGGAAAGAGCAATGGGTACCCCGAAGAGCAACGGGTGCCCCGGGCGCGGGTCCCCCAGGATCATGGGCGCGGCACGCCGCGCCCCTACTTATGCTTGCCCTTTCCGTTCGAGGGTCTCGACGCGTTGGCGGAGGTGGTCGGTGGGATGACTCCCGAAGGCAGTGAAGACAGGGTGGTCTGGGCCATGGTGGCCCACCTTGTCTCAGTCTTTCCTATTAGGGTTACCTACTTCTGTAGGGCTTGTGATGCTTCGCCTTCCGAACGACAATGGTCTGTACCGTCCGGATCTCGCCGATGAGGCTGGGGCCGGCGCGCCCCGTATCCCCACAAGAGGAGACCTGAGTGCTCGAATTGTCACGATGCCTCCGGGCTGCTTCTCTGCTCGCAGCTGTTCTCGGTCTGGCCGTTGCACAGAGCGACTTCACTCCCGCTCTCTCGCACAGCGCGCCTGACCATCTCATCTTCGGCCCCAAGCACTATCTCCGCACTACCGGGGCTCCCGATCAGTCCACGGACACCTTCACGGTGCCGACTTCTGTGGGTGCGCCGTTCCTCCTGTACATCGTGAACGGGGATGCAAACGGTGGCCACCGGGTCTCCTCCGCCACGATCACTGTCAACGGGGTCCCGGTGTTTGGGCCCGAGGACTTCAACCAGCACGCGGCCGGCGTGGACCGCACCGTCATCCTCCCACCCTCCAACACCGTGCACGTCGAGGTCTCTAGTAAGCCTGGCAGTTATCTCACCCTCAGTGTCTTCGGGACGACGATTGGGGTGGCGAACCAGGCGCCAACGGCGAATCCAGGCGGCCCGTACAGCGGCACTGTCGGCCCACCCATTCAGTTCGACGGCACGCGGTCGAGCGATCCCGAGCATGATCCTCTGACCTTGACCTGGACCTTTGGCGACGGCAATACCGCCACCGGGCCAACGCCGGCGCACACGTACACAGTCACCGGCACCTACTTGATCTCCCTCACGGTGGACGATGGCCATGGCCACATCAATACGGCGACCACCGTGGCGCGCGTTCTGAGCAATCTCACTGAGGCCCGCGTGGGGCACACGGCCACGCTGCTTCCAAGCGGCCGGGTGCTCCTTGCCGGCGGGACGGGTGCGGGCGGGGGGCTGAACACGGCCGAGCTGTTCGATCCGGTCGCCTTAATCGCCACCGGGCTCACGAGCACGCTGACCACGCCGCGCACGGAGCATACGGCCACGCTGCTGCCGCAGACCGAAACCCTCTTGATCGCGGGGCAGGACAACCTCGGGCTGCTCTTCAGCACCGAGCTGTTCACCCCGGGCAATCAGACCTTCCGGGCCTTGTCGCCCAACGTCGAGGTGCTCCGGTCCGGCCACACCGCGACGTTGCTCCTCGATGGGCGGGTGCTGATCACCGGCGGGCAGAGCAGCGGAGCCCTGAGCTCCGTCGAAGGGTTCAATGCTCAGACCGTCGTGGTCTTCAAGCCGGCCTACGGTCCCGCTGCCGGGACCTTCACGGTGCTCCCGAACGGCCTCGTCACCCCGCGCTGGGACCATAGCGCCACGCTCTTAGCGGATGGCCGCATACTGATCGCGGGCGGGCGCAACGACGCAGGCTCCCTCGCCTCCGCCGAGCTCTTCGATCCCGCGACCGAGACCTTTGCCGCGCTGGCGAATGCCCTGACTATGCCACGCGCCGGGCACACGGTGACGCTCCTGCCGGATGGACGGGTGCTGATCCTCGGCGGCGAGGGCGCCGGCAGTGCACTGGCCACGGCCGAAGTGTTCACGCCCGCCACGAACAGCTTCAGCGCCGTGACGCCTGGGCTTGCCGCCCCGCGGGTGAATCACACCGCGACGCTGCTGCCGACAGGGATTGTGCTCATCACCGGCGGCCAGAACAATAACGGCATTCTCGCGAGCACCGAGGTGTACACGCCGACCCCGGCGGATGCCCTGGCGCCGGTGGTCACCCAGATCGTACCGTCCAGCAGCGCGACGGGCGTAGATGGGACCGCGCTCATCGGGGTGCGGTTCTCCGAGCCGGTGGACGTGCGGACGCTGACCAGCACCAGCGTGACGCTCACCGGCGGCGGCCCCGTGCGCGCGACGCTCAGCCCCGGCGAGCAGGGCCTGCTGCTGTTCGTCGTGCCGAGCGCGCCGCTGGCGGCGGGGACGGCCTACACGCTCTCACTGACCTCGGCCATCACGGACACGAGCGGGCATCCGCTCAGCGCCGTCGCCAGCCGGTTCACCACTGTGGCGGCGCCCTCCATCACGAGTTTTACGCCTGCCAGCGGGACGGCGGGCACCGTCGTCACGATCGCGGGCGCCAACTTTGATCCCGTGGCGAGTCAGAATGAAGTCACGTTCACCGGCGTCCCGGCCACGGTCACCGCGGCCTCCGCGACCAGCCTGACGGCGCTGGTCCCCGGAGGCGTCACGACCGGCCCGATCACCGTGACGACTCGAGGCGGCACGGCCGTCAGCGCGCAATCGTTCACGGTCAGCGCGCCACCGCCCACGATCAGCAACTTCACGCCGAGCCAAGGCAAGGCGGAGACGAACGTCACCCTCACGGGGCAGAACTTTGATCCCGTTGCGGCCAACAACCAGGTACGGTTCAACGGCGTCTCGGCCGCCGTGCTCTCCGCGACGAGCACGACGCTCATCGCGACCGTTCCGC
Source organism: Nitrospirota bacterium (assembly GCA_005877505.1). Lineage (GTDB taxonomy): Bacteria > Nitrospirota > Nitrospiria > Nitrospirales > NS-4 > NS-12. Next base: position 2,644 of record VBOO01000096.1, on the reverse strand, counting down.
CCACAGCCACGACAGGGATTATCTCGTTAACGACGGCGGGCGGCACGGCTCAGAGCGCGACCACCTTCGGCGTCATTCCGATCACGGCGCTCGCGGTCACGCCGGCCCTCGCCACGCTCCCGATCGGCGAGAGCCAGCAGGTCCGGGCGATCGCCACCTTCGCCGATCAGACGACGCTGGACGTGACGAGCTTCACGACGTGGATCAGCACGAATTCCGGCGTGGCCTCCGTGACCGGCGGCGGGCTCGCCCAGGGCACCGCCCAGGGCACCGCGACGATCACCGGGACGCTGGGCAGCCTCGGCGGTTCTGGCAGCGTGCAGGTCATCGCCGCGTCCGGGAGCGGCCCGCTGCCGCCCGATCCGGCGGTGGTCGCTCCGCCTGTGGACCGCACAGTCGCGACGACGCTCGGCCAGGCCACGTCCTTCCTCTACACCGGCAGCAACCCCATCCAGACCGGCGTGGCGCCTGGCACGATCGTGGCCACGCGGGCGGCGGTGCTGCGCGGCCTGGTGCGCGGACGGGACGGCTTTCCGATCCCGGGCGTGACGATCACGATTCTGAATCATCCGGAGTTCGGCCAAACCCGCACGCGCCCCGACGGGATGTTTGATCTGGCGGTCAACGGGGGTGGGCAACTGACGGTGAATTACGCCAAGGCCGGCTTGCTCCCGGCCCAGCGCCAGGTGGACGTCCCGTGGCAAGACTATGTCTCCGTTCCGGACGTGGTCATGAGTGCGCTCGATCCGCAAGTCACCGCGGTGACGCTGGCGGGCGCGACGACGGTTCAGGTGGCGCGCGGGAGCGCGGTCAGTGACGCAGACGGCACGCGCCAGGCGACGCTGCTCTTCGCCCCGGGGACGACCGCCACCATGAACTTGCCCAACGGCACCACCCAACCACTGGCCACCGTGAACGTGCGCGCGACGGAATACACCGTGGGGACGACCGGGCCGAGCGCGATGCCGGCCCCTCTGCCCCCGAACAGCCTTTACACCTATGCCGTCTCGTACAGCGTAGACGAGGCCCTGGCCGCGGGGGCGACGAGCGTGCAGTTCACCCAGCCGGTGATCGCGTATGTCGAAAACTTCCTGGGCTTGCCGGTCGGCACCACGATCCCGTCGGGCTCGTATGATCGTAGCCAAGGGGTGTGGGTGGGATCGGCCAATGGACAGATCATCCAGGTGCTCAGCGTCTCGAGCGGCGGCGCCAGCGTGGATTCGAACGGCGATGGCGTGGCGGACAATCTGCTGGGCCTGAGCAGTGCCGAGCTCCAGCAACTGGCGACACTCTATCCGCCGGGGGCGCGCCTCTGGCGGGTGCCGGTCACGCACTTTTCGGACTATGACTACAACTTCGGCCCCGGTTTTCCTCCAGGAGCGGTTGGTCCCAGCGTGCCGTTTGCCCATCCCGTCCAGACGCCGTGCGAAATCTGCGATCAGGCAGGCGCGTCGAACATTGTGATCCAGTACCAGACGCTGGGCGAAACCGTGGCGCTCGCGGGGACGCCGTTCACGTTGCACTATCAGAGCGACCGGGTGCCGGGGCGTCTGGCGGCCGATGCCCTGGAGATTCCGTTGAGCGGCGCGAGTATGCCGGCTCCTCTGAAGCGCATTGATCTAGAGGTCGTGGTCGCCGGGCGGCGCTTCACCCAGAGCTTCCCGCCGCTGCCCAATCAAAGCTTCACGTTCCAGTGGGACGGCAAGGACGCCTATGGCCGCACGCCGCAAGGCTCGCTCACCTATCAGGTCGGCGTCGGGTACGTCTACGACCTGGTCTATGGTTCCACTCAGCGCTGGGGCGCCAATGGGAGCACTCCGGCGCTCACGCCGCAGCAGCGGCGCATCGAAGCGACCCAGTGGCAGCGACGCGTAACCGCCCCCATGCGCTGGGACGCGCGCGCGGAGGGGCTGGGTGGCTGGAGCCTGAGCGTGCATCACGCTTACGATCCGGCGGCCCATACCCTCTACCTGGGGACCGGCGGCCAGCGCATAGCGGACACGCTGCCCAGGATCATCACAACGGTGTTAGCCGGCGGCATCTCCCCCAACAGGGTTGCGGCGGGACCGGACGGGAGCGTGTACATCGCCGGCTCGGATAGTGGTGGGGTTAACCATATCTGGCGTCTGCTCCCTGGGCAGTCCAACCCGCAGATCATGGTGGGCAATGGGCAGTACGGGGACGGCGGGGACGGCGGCCCAGCCACTCAGGCGCAACTCACGCAGCCGGACGGCATCGCTGTCGGACCGGACGGCAGCATGTACATCTCGTTGCCCTACAGCTATCGCATCCGCAAGGTGGATCCGAACGGGATCATCACCACCGTGGCGGGGATCGTGGGAGGCTATGGCTACAGCGGCGACGGGGGCCCGGCCACCCAGGCCACGTTTCGTTTCCCCCGTGACGTGGCCGTCGCGCGCGACGGCACGCTGTACATTGCCGAGAATGGCATGGTGCGCCGGGTGGGCGTGGATGGGATCATCCGGGCGGTGACGAGGAATGGGTACCTCTGTCCAGCTAACTTCTATCCGGGCGACGGAGAGCTGGCCATTAACGCGAACACGGGTGGCGACGGCGTAACGATAGGGCCGGACGGAACCGTGTATGTCGCGGGGATTGTCCCGATGGGCGGGTTTTGTGAGAC
>VBOO01000103.1 GCA_005877505.1 Nitrospirota bacterium | reverse complement strand
CATGAGAGGGCGACGCGTCCTGCCGGGGCTGATGGTGTGGCTCCAGGTCTCCGCTGCGGGGACCGCCTGGGCGGCCTGCACGGTGGAGCGTGCGGTGCCCGGCGAGCCCACGCTCTTCGTCCGCTACTTCAGCCCGGAGTGCACCAAGGCGGAGCGGGCCGCGCAGGCGGTGCCGGCGGACGAGATTCTCGAGGCCCTGAAGGCCGGCAAGGGCGTGTCCATCGAGAACGCCATGGTCTCCGGCGATCTGCTGCTGACCCGCCTCCCGACGGTGCCGCTGGCGTCGGTGCCCCTGCCACTTTCGGTGCTCGCGACCATGGCGGGCTCCTCCGTCACCGAGGCCCGTGTGATCCGCGGGCCCTTCCTGATCAAGGACTCAGTCTTCGACGGTCTCCTGGACACCCAGCTCAAGCCTGACATGGTCGAGCACCGGATGCTGGGCGATATGGTGGTATTTCAGGGGCCCGTCACGTTTCGCGGGACGACGTTCACGAAGGGCGTGGACCTCTCCCGAACGATCTTCCTCGGACGTGTCGACAGTTCCGCGGCGGTGTTCCTGGGCGATGCGTTCTTCCTCACCTGCATCTTCGACAAGGCGGCGAGCTTCGAGAAGACGGCGTTCGGCGGGATCACTCGCTACTATCAGGCGGTCTTTCACCAGCCGGTCACGTTCCTCCGCGCCGGGTTTAGCGGACTGACGAATTTCCTCTCGGTCACGTTCAAGAAGGAGGCGAGCTTCTCGCGCGCCTATTTCAAGATGGGCACCGGGTTTTCGGGCAGCAAGTTCGAAGGGATCTCGGACTTCTCAGAGGCCGTATTCGAGAAGAACGTCTTCTTCTCGCAAGCCGTCTTCGTCGCGGACACCTATTTCCGGCGCGCCATGTTCCGCGGGGAGGTCAGCTTCTCCGACGCCGAGTTCAAGGCCAACGACGACTTCGCCAAGGCATCCTTCCAGCAGGAGCCCAACTTCACCCGCGCCAAGTTTTCCACCCCGCGCTCTTCTACCGGGTTCGAGAACCCCGTGTTTCTGACCATCGTGGGGGTCGCCCTCCTGATTTTTCTCATCGCCTTCATCGTGATCCTGAAAAAAGGGTAGCGCCTACCATATCTTGAGGGAAAACTTGCCTTCTGCCCTAAATCTGGTATAGTCGGACATCATGGTAGATGATCGTGACATCGGTCTCGATGTGGCGGAGGATTCATACCGCATCCGGCTGGAGGAGTTCGAGGGTCCGCTGGACCTCCTCCTGCATCTGATCAAGAAGAATGAGATCAACATCTACGACATCCCGATCGCGCTGATCACCAAACAGTATCTCGACTCCATCAGCATGATGAAGTCGCTGAACCTGGTGGTCGCCGGCGAGTTCCTGGTGATGGCGGCCACGTTGATCCACATCAAGTCCCGGATGCTGCTGCCGGACGAAGCCGACGGGGACGAGGACGAGACGGGCGAAGACCCCCGGGCCGAGCTGGTCCGCCGGCTCCTGGAATACAAGCAGTTCAAGGAGGCGGCCGGCGAGCTGGTGCAGCGCGGCCAGCAGTGGCGGGAGGTCTTCGGCAGGGGACAGATTTCAAATCTGTCCCCACATGACGCGTTGCTGGAACTGACCCTGTTCGACCTGGTGGATGCTCTGCAGGAAGTCCTGCAGCGGGTTCCGGCGAAGACGCTGATCGAGGTGACGGCCGATCACCTGACGGTCAAGGACCGCATGAACTACATCCTGGAGCGACTGGAACAGGAGTCCGCCGTGCCGTTTGACGCCCTGTTCTCGCCTGACGGGGGACGTCAGGTCGTGATCGTCACGTTCTTGGGCTTGCTGGAGTTGATGCGGCTCAAGCTGGTTCGCGCCTTTCAGGCCGAGGCCTTCGGGCCTATCCTCCTGTCACGGACGTTCCTGCCGGTGGCGGTCGAGGAGGCAGACGCTGAGGAGAACCCATGAAAACCGAGGAAGTCGCTGAGGCGGTCGCCGCGGCGTACGAAGGGGCACACGGACACGCGGGCGGCAATGGTCACGGCAAGGGCAACGGGAACGCGGACAGGGATGTGGACGGGCAAGTCGCGGAGGCGAGCGAGGGTTCGGGGACAGATTTAAAATCTGTCCCCGGAAGCGTGTCGGGGCTGAAGGGCATTCTCGAGGCGATCCTCTTCGTGTCGGGGGAGCCGCTGTCGGTGGACCGCATCCTGGGGGTGCTCGAGGGCGTGGCCCGCGCGGAGCTGATGAGCGCGCTGCGGGCGCTTCAGGCCGACTACGCGGTGGAGGGGCGCGGGCTGCAGCTCGTCGAAGTCGCCGGAGGATTCCAGATCACCACACGGCCGGACTGCGCGCCGTGGATCAAGCGGTTGGAGAGGGCCAGGGAGGGCGGCAAGCTGTCGCGCTCGGCCATGGAGACGCTGGCCATCGTTGCCTACAGGCAGCCGGTCGTCCGCGCCGACATCGAGCAGATCCGGGGCGTGGACTGCGCGGCCGTGCTGAAAACGCTCCTCGAACGCCGGCTGGTCCGCATCGTCGGACGCAAGGACGCCCCCGGCCGTCCCATCATGTACGGGACGACGAGACAGTTCCTCCAAGCGTTCGGGCTGAAGGACCTGTCGGACCTGCCGCCGCTCCGGGACATCAAGGAGCTCGAAGAAGCCGAGCCGTTCACACTCCCGGACGCAGACGCGGGTTCCAATCCAGAAGAGGGCCGGGATTCCACGGCTGAGGCCGAATCCATGGGCGTGTAGCCGCGCTCATGGCGTACGCGGAGTCTCAGGGGGAGGCAGGGTTGGTTGAGGCGTCACACGACTCTTCGGCATCACCGCCACGCTGGTGCAGGTGCCCGCAGCTTCATCCACGCGGTGGTTCACGATCTTGACATCCTGAAGCAACTCATTGACCGTTTCCTCGCGCACCACCTCGATATCCTGTTCGGTTGGCGCTCCCGTGCGCTCACGCACGCGATCCACGGCGTGTTCCTTCACCCAGACGCGGATTTGCTTGGCCAGCTCCGCGCGGGCAGCCAGCTCTGACACGCGCAGGCAGACCAGGCGCCCCTTGGACAGGTCGCCCTGGCCCGTGCCCATCAGGTACTGGTCAGGCGGATATGGCGATTGGATCGCGGGTGGCTGGACAGCAGGCTCCCTGCCCTGCGGCGTTGGCTGTTCCATCGTGTGCAGGTCTTGGAAGAGCTGATTCGAGTCGTGTCGAGGAGACACGGACTGCGCTGTAGCGCTTGCCCAAACGGAACACAACAGCATCGCGAGACAGAGGGAGAGCCCCTTGCAGCGTGCCTGACGAGCCGCAGCGTGTGCGTTCATCACCCCTTTATCCAACCCCTTTTGCATCCCGAAGTCAAACCAGCTTACCGTCGGTGGCGGCCACGCCCACTGGAGGGTTGGGAGTTTGTGCTGGGAGCCTGGTGCGACAGCATAAAAGGCGTGCGCGGCAAAGGGCGGGGCGGAGGCGGATGGATCTGATGGAGGGTCGGCGGGAGGGACCGTGGTGATCGAGTCTGAGCGAATTGAGGTGGCCTGGATCGAGGACTTGTCGCCGCTGGCGGCGAGGGCGGGGCCGGCCTGATCTGCTGAAGCGTCGGTGGTGGTGAACTGGCCGATGACGGAGGTGAGGTCGGCGGCGGCGCCCCCACTCGGGTTGTGATCACCCGCTGGATGATGGGAATGTGCGGATTCCTGGGGTTCACCGATCCTGCCTGGACGAGGAGGCCTTGCACTTGCCCCAGTCCTGTCCAAGGACTGGGGTTCACCACTGGCGTGACCAGCACCCAATCCGTCCAGGCCTGAGACACAAGCCCATTGGCCTGGAGTTCGTTCAGCAGGTGTTGGCGTTGCTGGCTGACAGACTGGACCTGGTCTGGCGTGGTCGCGCTCGTCAGGGCCTGGTTGGCCGCCTCCAGTTGTTGGTGGAGTTGGTCCACCTCGGCCTTGAGGGCCGCGAGCTCATGCCGGGCGTCCTCGTTCTGGCGTAGCGTGGCGATCGCCTGGACGACGTCGTCCGGGTCCACCTGCGCGGTCAAGTCCACGCGGATGACGACCGTGTCCCCATCGAGGCGGGTGCTGATCTGCTGATCGAGGACCAGGATCAGACCCGCCGTGTAGGTCCGGATCTCGTCTGAAGTAATATCCAGGTTGGTGACCATGGTGACGCTCTCCAGGTAGGTCGCGACTTGTTCGAGAGCATGGCGCTTGGCCGCCTCTGTCGCGAGACGCACCGCGTCCTCGCGGGTATCGCGGGGCCCCATGCGGTATTCTCCGTCAGCGGTCACGGTCCGCATCTCCGCGGTGGTGGGTTCCACCAAAACGCCGCCAAGGCTGAAAGAGGCCAGCAGCAGGTAGGCGAGGGGGCGCCCCCTCTGGAGTGGAGGCAGGTGTCTGGTTCTGGTGGTCATCGGCCTGAGTAAGGATAGCACTGATTGGTCGTCACTGTCAGGCAAGCGCAATTTCCGCTGCAGGGCGACCGTTTGCTGGGTACGTGTTGTTCTGCTAAGCTTGGTACTCATGGGACAGGACACGACTCGCTTTGTGAAGCGCAAACCCCTTCCCGAGGTGCTGCTCGAGCAGGGGTTCGTCTCGCAGCCTCAACTGGACGCGGTTCTCGGCAAGCTGGAGGACGGACGCGTGCCGCTCGGGCAGGTGTTGGTGGCGGAGGGCCTTGTCTCCGCGGAGCAGTTGGCCCGGGCGCTGGCGGCCCAGTACGGCTTGCCCTATGAGCCCCTGACTGAGTTCCGGGTGGACCCCCGGTTCTATCAAACCATCCCCGTTGAGTTAATGTACCGCCTACCGTTCGTGCCGCTCGCCGAACAGGACGGCCTGCTGGCCATCGCCATCCCCGATCCCGGCAATCTGCCGGCCTTGGACGAACTGGAACTGCTGCTGAAGCACCCCCTGCGACTGGCGGTCAGCACCAGGGACGCGATTCTGGCGGTCTTGACCCGGAGCGAAGGGTCGAGCCAGGCGTTGAAGGATATCGAGGCGGACTATCGGCCGATGTTGCTGCGGGAGGACGAGCGGGGCGACGAAGTGTTGTCCATCGAGAAGATCGCCAAGGACCAAAGCCCGGTGGTCAAGCTCGTGGACACAATCATCTTGAACGCCTTGCAGCGGCGAGCGAGCGATATTCACGTGGAGGCGACTGATCGAGCGGTGCATGTCAAGTATCGGATTGACGGGATCCTGACGCCGGCGCTCGATCCGTTGGACCTCAAGCTCCATGCCCCGCTGATCTCGCGCATCAAGGTGATGTCGGAGCTGGACATCGCGGAACGGCGGGTGCCGCAGGACGGGCGGTTCCGGATCCGGCTGGATCAGAAAACCGTGGACTTTCGCGTCTCGATCCTGCCGAGCGCGTTCGGGGAGGACGTGGTGGTCCGGATTCTGGACAAGGAGTACATCGCGTCGGGGGTGGCCGCGCTGCGGCTCGACCGCTTGGGCTTCAACGCCGAGGATCTGCGGCGGTTTCGCCGAAGCATTACCGAGCCGTACGGCATGGTGCTGGTGACCGGGCCGACCGGGAGCGGCAAGACCACCTCGCTGTACGCCGCGATCAGCGAGATCAACACGCTCGAGAGCAAGGTCATCACGATCGAGGACCCGGTCGAATACCAACTGGCCGGCGTGGTGCAGATCCCGGTCAACGAGAAAAAGGGCTTGACCTTTGCCCGCGGCCTGCGCTCGATCCTCAGGCACGATCCGGACAAGATCATGGTGGGCGAGATCCGGGATGCCGAGACCGCGCAGATCGCGATTCAGTCGGCGCTGACGGGCCACCTGGTCTTCACCACCGTCCATGCGAACAACGCCTTCGACGTGATCGGCCGGTTCGTGAACATGGGGATCGAGCCCTACAACTTTGTCTCCTCGCTGAACTGCATTCTGGCGCAGCGGCTGGTGCGCATGATCTGCGCTGGCTGCCGGGAAGAGACCCGGCTGGATCGCGCGCAGGCCGAGGAGTCGGGGCTCAACTACGACGAGTACCGTGAAGTCGCGCTCTTCCAGGGGCGGGGGTGCGAGCACTGCCACCGGACCGGATATCGGGGTCGTCAATGCATCACGGAGTTCCTGGACCTCACGGATGAGATCAAGGAGTTGATCTTGGAACGAAAACCGCCGTCCGAGATCCGCAAGCGCGCGGTGTATGCCGGCATGACGAGCCTGCGGCAGGCCGCCCTGGAGAAGTTATGGCAGGGGGCGACCACGCTGTCCGAGATTAACCGCGTGACCTTCATCGAACAGGCGTGAGATGCTGGGATTCGGCTCGCCGCGGTACAGTTTGAAGCTGGGTCCGCGTCAGGCGGCGTGGGCCGTGCGGTCCACGGACTGGCGCGGACAGACACGCGTGCGGTCCATCGTGGCGGATCTGCCGTCCGGCCTCCTCAGGCCCTCGCCGGTCGAGCCGAACATCAGTGATGGGGAGGCGCTGAAATCCCACCTTCGCGCCTTGATCGGGATCCCGGTAGGACGCCAGGCGCCTTTCTGTCCGATCGCGCTGGTCGTGGCGGATCTCTGTGTCCGAACCGTGCTGCTGCATGTGGACACCGTGCCGTCTCGCTCGAGGGAACGGGACGCCCTCATCCGCTGGCGCCTGGAAAAAGAGGCGACCTTTCCGGTGGCGGGCGCCAGAGTTGTGTCACAGGTCATCGGACCGCACACCGTGCTGGTGGTGATGATCG
>VBOO01000102.1 GCA_005877505.1 Nitrospirota bacterium | reverse complement strand
GTCACTGGGGGAGGATATCCATGCTGAAGCGAGCCGCCGGGGCCGAGTGTGTCAGCGCGCCGACCGAGATGAGGTCCGGTCCTGCCGCAGCGATCTCGCGCACGTTGCCCAAGGTGACCCCGCCCGACACTTCGATTGTCGCGCGTCCCTTGATCAGCTCGACGGCTTTACGGATGGCGGGCGCCGTCATGTTGTCGAGCAGGATGATATCGGCACGCCCGTCGAGCGCGGCTTGCGCGGCTTCGAGCGATTGTACCTCGACTTCGATCTTCAGGCCGTGCGGGGCCCGTTCCCGGGCCAGTCGGCAGGCCCGGGCCACGTCGCCGCCGGCCAGCGTGAGATGGTTGTCCTTGATCAGGATGCCATCCCCCAGACCGAAGCGGTGATTCGCCCCGCCACCCAGCGTCACGGCCCATTTTTCCAAGACCCGCAGGCCAGGCGTCGTCTTCCGGGTATCGACGATCCTGGTCCTGAACCCCTTCACCGCGTCGCAGAACTTCGCCGTCAGCGTCGCGATGCCGGACAGCCGTTGCAGGAAATTCAGGGCCACGCGCTCGCTTTGCAGCAGAGACCGGCCGTCTCCGGTGATCGTAAGGACCGTGGCGTTGGCAGGGATCCGATCACCGTCGGCGAAGGACGATGAGCAGGTCAGCGACGGGTCCACCTGCGCGAAGACCTCGACCGCGACGGCGAGACCGGCCAGGATGAGTCCCTCGGGCTCCTCGGCGACGATCGTCCCGCTGGCTGGAACGCTTGCGGGAAACAGGGCCTGGGTCGTGACATCGCCAGTTCCCAGGTCTTCGGCCAGGGCGCGGGCGACGTGGTCTCGAAAGTTCATGCCGAACCCCCTGCTGCCATTCTGCGCAGGCGCTGGAGCTCGCCAGACAGCCTGTGGTGCTCTATTCGGCGCTCCTCGTGTCGGGCCTGAGTTTTCTTCAGGACGTCCGGAGGCACTTTTGCGACGAACTCCGGGTTCGAGAGTTTCTTTTCATCCTGTTCCAATTGTCCGGTCAACTCCTTGAGACGCTTTTCCTTTTGGGTTATTTCTCTCGGAATATCCATCGTGTCCGCGGATAACGGTATGGCGATATCAAGCAGGTGGCCGCCCGGTAAGACGACGGAACCGGTCGCGGCGTTGGCCGGGAGCTCTGCAGCCTTATCTTTCATCTTCCTGATCTTGAGATCGGTCAGCCCTGCCAGCTTCGAGATGAGCGGGCGTTTTGCTTCGAGGTGGCGTGCAATCACCTCATCTTCAACCCAGACCATCCCAGACAGGTGCTTGAAGGATGCCGCCTTGTGCACACTGCGCATATTCCTCACTTCTGCGATAACGTTGAGCGTGACCTCGGTCTCCCGCTCGACCACCTCATCAATGAAAGCGCCATCCATTGTCGGATACCGCGCGACCATGATGCTCTCGCCGGCGTGAGGGATCGCCTGCCAGATCTCCTCGGTGATGAATGGCATGAAAGGGTGCAGGAGACGAAGCAGCGTTTCGAAGGTCTCGATCAAGGTCGTGCGCGTTAGGGCAGCCTCGGGTGAGGCCTTGTCTGCGAGCGCCGGCTTCGCAAGCTCGACGTACCAGTCGCAGTACTCGTGCCAGATGAAGTGATAGAGCGTGTTCGCGGCTTCGTCGAACCGGTAGGTTTCCAGGGAGGCTGTCACCTCGCCGATGCAACGATGCAGCCGGCTGAGGATCCACCGATCCGCGACCGGTCGTTCAGCAACCGGGGCGGTCGCGCGCGGACCTTCAAGGTTCATGACGATGAACCGGCCGGCGTTCCACAACTTGTTCGCGAAGTTCCGGTAGCCTTCGATGCGCTCTTCCGAGAGCTTGATGTCCCGGCCGGGCGAGGCCATCGCGGCCAGCGTGAACCGCAGGGCGTCGGTTCCGTACTTGTCCATCACCGCCAAGGGATCGATCACGTTGCCCTTGGACTTGCTCATCTTCTGGCCTTCGGCATCCCGGACGAGCGCATGAATGTAGACATCCCGGAAGGGCTCCCGCCCCATGAACTTCAGGCCCATCATGATCATCCGCGCGACCCAGAAGAAGAGGATGTCGAACCCCGTCACCAGGGTGGAGGTCGGATAGAACGTCTTCAGCTCCGGCGTGTCGTCAGGCCAGCCCAGCGTCGAGAACGGCCAGAGCGCGGAGGAGAACCACGTGTCCAGGACATCAGGGTCCCGCACGAGTTGATGGTGACCGCAATCAGGACAGTGTGAGGGCGCGTGCCTGGCCACGAGGGGCTTGGCTTCTGCCGTCAGCGTATAGGAGTGTTTCGATGTCTCCAGGAGGGTCCCCGTGTCACGACCGCAGTTCACGCAGTACCACGCCGGGATCTGATGCCCCCACCAGATCTGACGCGAGATGCACCAGTCCTTGATGTCCCGCATCCAGCCGAGGTAGTTGTTCGTCCATTGTTCGGGGATCAGGCGGATCTGTCCGGACTCGACGGCCTTGATCGCCGGCGCGGCGAGCGGTCGGATCTTCACGAACCACTGCGGGGAGAGGTAGGGCTCCACCACCGTCTTGCAACGGTAGCACTTGCCGAGCGCCATGGCATGGTCTTCGATCCTGGCCAGAAAGCCGCCCTTCTCCAGGGCTTCCACCACGAGAGCCCGGGCCTCACGGACCGGTGTGGATGCGAGGCGCGCTTGGAGGGCGTCGTCCACCTGCGCGTCGCGTAGGCCGCCTGGATCGAGGCGTGCCTGCTGGTCGAACAGCGCGATGCGCGCTAAACCATGCCGGTCGCCCGCTTCGAAATCGTTGAAGTCGTGCGCCGGCGTGATCTTGACCGCGCCGGTGCCGAATTCGCGGTTCACCAAAATCGGATCGCCGACGATTGGGATTTCGCGACGGGTCAGGGGCAGCCTCACCTTCTTCCCAATGAAGCGGTTATAGCGTGGGTCTTCCGGATGGACGGCGACGCCGGTATCCCCCAGCATCGTCTCCGGTCGCGTCGTCGCGACGGTCAGGTGCGCGGGCGGATCGTCCGCCAGCGGATAGCGGATGTGGTAGAGCTTGCCGGTGGCGTCCTCATGCTCGACTTCGATGTCGGAGAGGGCCGTGAGACAGCGGGGGCACCAGTTGATCAGACGTTCCCCGCGGTAGATGAGGCCGTCTTCGTAGAGCCGGACGAACACCTCGCGCACGGCCTTGGAGAGGCCCTCGTCCATCGTGAAGCGCAGTCGCTCCCAGTCGCACGACGAGCCCAGGCGCTTGAGCTGCTCGATGATCGCGCCGCCGGACCGCGCTTTCCACTCCCAGACCCTCTGGATGAACCGGTCGCGCCCCAGCTTGTCGCGTGTCGTCCCTTCGGCCAGGAGCTGTTTCTCCACCACGTTCTGGGTGGCGATACCGGCATGGTCGGTCCCCGGCACCCAGAGGGCGTTTCGCCCTTGCATGCGGCGCCATCGGATCAAGATGTCCTGGATCGTATTGTTCAAGGCGTGGCCCATGTGGAGGGACCCGGTGATGTTGGGAGGAGGGATCACGATCACATAGGGGGACCCGGGGCCGGTCACGGAGGCGTGAAAGGAGCCGCGGTCGGCCCAGGCCTGGTACCAGCGCTGCTCAACCTGCTTGGGGTCGTAGGCTTTTTCCACGGAGAGCTATCCTAGCACGGAGCGTAACCGGCAGGAAGGAAGGATGGAAGGGATCGGAGAGGTGCTCAGACTTCGGCTGTCAGGCGCGCGATCTCCTTCTTGACTGCGGCTTCCGCTATGTCAGCGACCATCTCGCGCGCGAGCTTTTCGATGATCTCCTTGGCAAGCGGCTCCGCCATCGACTTGAGCAGGTCCGGCAAAGCCTTGCGGGTGACCTCCTGCACGGTCTCCTTGATGAGGACTGTCTCCTGGGAGACGGCGGCTTCGACAAGGCCGGGCACCATCTTCTTCAGCGCCTCCTCGACCTGCTGTTTGACCAGGGCAGGCACGGCATCCCGCGCGATGGTTCGGAGCACATCCTCGGCGACCTTGGTGATGGCGGCGCTGAGAGGGGTGAGGTCGACGTCAGGCATGTCCGCCATGGCGTTGGCTCCTGGTGGCGAGCCCACGCTAACAGAGGACTTACCTAATGTCAAGATTTGGCTCATTGACTTGACGGGCCAAGAGGCTCAGAATCACTCGATTCCATGGAAGATGGAAGCGCCAGGGATTGACAGACCAGTCGCATTTGTCGCAGTAGAACCATACATGGTCCATGCCAGTCGAGCACGATGATGAAACGGGTCGTCGTACCGTTAGCGCACGGGTTTGAGGAGATTGAGACGGTGACGGTCGTGGACATCCTTCGCCGTGCGGGGATCGCCGTGACGATCGCAGGGGTTGAGGATGGGACTCCACCCGCTGCCGTCGAGGGACGGACCGGCATTCGGCTCGTACCAGACGTCGCAATGGATGAAGTGGTCGCGGCTGATTTTGACATGCTTGTCTTGCCGGGTGGGCTCAAGGGCGCCCAGACGCTCGCCAAGGACCAGCGGGTGGCCCGGCTGTTGCCTCGTTTCCAAGAAGGCGAGCGGTACATCGCCGCTATCTGCGCGGCCCCGACCGTGCTGGCGGCTCATGGAATGACCGCCGGACGGAGGCTGACCAGCCATCCCTCGGTGAAGGACCAACTCACCGGCGCGGTCTACGACGAGGGGCGAGTGGTGATCGACGGGAGATTGGTGACAAGTCGTGGGCCCGGGACGGCAATGGAGTTCGCCATGGCCCTTGTCCAGATTCTGATGGGCAGGAAGAAGGTCGAGGAAATCAATCAAGGGGTGTTAGCACCTTCGATCCCCTTCCTGGAATAGGCTTTCCAGACTGTCCAACGACACGTGTTCCAGGCTTGGAAGCACCAGGTGGGCTGCGGCGAGCTGCTCCGGCGGGTAGGTGGTCGCGAGGGCGACCACTTTCATCTTGGCTGCCCGGGCCGATTGGATGCCGGCCAGCGAATCCTCAATCACCAGACATTCCGTGGCCAGGATCGCCGGGGCAGGCCGCGGCGGCGCCTCGTTGAGACGGGCCAGGGCCAGGTGATAGATGGCAGGATCCGGTTTCCCGATCGCCGCATCCTCAGCGGAGACCAGGACCGCAAAGGCCTTCTCGATCGGCGTGGCGTGTAGCGCGAACTCGATCTGCTGTCGCCTCCCTCCCGACGCGATCGCCAGACGATAGCGCGAGGAGGCATGTGTGACGAACTCCACGGTTTTGGGAAACAGAGGGGGCCTCTGCGTTTCCGTCAGGGCTGCGAAGAGCGCGGCCTTTCTTTCGGCGATGCGCTGGACACGCGCAGGATCGCGCCGGCCCGTGGTTGCCTCGAGGAGGGCGCCGGCGCAGGCGCGTTCATCCATGCCGAGGTAGGCGCCATAGTACTCCTCCTTTGTGAGGGCCAGTCCGTCTTCGGCCAGCGCTTGTTGGAAGGCGAGGAAATGGGTCGTCTCGTCGTCGGCAATCACCCCGTTGAAGTCGAAGATGATCGCCCGCAGGGCTGGACTCGTCATGGCCGCGCGGGCTTGAGGGCGCTCATTTATGGCGGGAGGGGGCCCATCACCCGTTGCATCCGGGGGAGCAACGGGTACCCGAGGCGCCCCTCCCGCACCCACTCTTCTTGATGAGACGGAAGCGCCAGGGTTTGGCCGCCCAGGGGCCGGCGTAATCCACGCCGATGCGGGGAAAGGATCTGGTCCCCACGGTCTTCGATCCAGAAGACCTTGCCAGTCGTCAAGTCGTGATAATTGAGTCGCCGGTCGATCTCCAACAGCCGGCACACGCGTCCCGGCCCGTCGGCGAGCCCCGTTTCATGCTCGACTGCCCTGATGAGCACGGCCGCTGGATAGTCGATGCGCTCCGTCACCACGTTGAGGCAATGATGCATCCCATAGATCATGTAGACGTAGACCAGTCCCGGCGGGCCGAACATCACGTCGGTCCGTTCCGTCCGCCCGCGCGACGCGTGGGAGGCGCGGTCCTCAGGCCCGATGTAGGCTTCCACTTCGACGATCCGGCCTGCCCGCAAGCCTGCCGCCGTCTCCCGCACCAGGTATTTGCCGAGCAGGCCGCGGGCGACCTTTAGGGTCGGCCGGGCGTAGAACGAGGCGGGCAAGATGACCCCGCTCATACGCCGAGGTCCTGGCGTATCGTCGCGACCAAGCGCTCGAATGAGGCATCCGGACCCGCGAGCGACTGCGCCACGAGTTCGAGATGGCGCGGGCCCCGGACGCCGAGCCCTAACTCGATCGCGTGTTTGATCTGGCGCTGCTCCCAGACCGCCTGTTCGGTGACCTTGGGCCAGGCGCCGAAGGTACGGATCAGAGCGACGGCGACCGCGTCCAGCGCGATGCGATCGCCGCTGGCCAGAAGCAGATCGGCCCGGGCCGGTGTGCCGCTGGTCGGGCCGCCGGCGATCATGAGCGTCGTGCCGTCGGCGATGGTGAGGTGCGGATGGACGGCGAGATTCAGCTCGGCGATCCGCTCGTGCCAGTCCGGCGAGAGAAAGCTGACGGAGGGGCGGTAACGCGGGTGGACGATGCCGACCAAGTTCTTGAGGCTGCACGAGTAGTGCGCAAACCGGTGAGTCTTAACAACCGGCAGGTTGATGAACACATCCGCGTCGTAAACCGGCTTCGACACATAGTAGCGGGGGAGCGCCGTGGCGCCGGCGGGCTCCACGCGCACCCAGGGCTGCTCTTCCAGGGCCAGCACAGAGGCGCCGGCCGACTCGGCGGCCTGTTTGATGCCGGTCGCGTCGAGGTTGGCGGAGGACGGGAACCGGACGAGGCCCGAGCTGTCGGCGACGGTGACCGCGTGTGCGCCGGCCTCCCGCACGAGCCGGACCGCGGCTGCCACCACTTGCGGGTTGGTCGTGGAGGGCGGGGGCCGGTCGTTGACGACATTTGGCTTGATCAGGACCCGCTTGCCGTGGAGATCCAGCCGGCCGATGCCTCCGATTAGACCGAGCCCGGCTCGCAGCATGGCCTGCGTGTCTTCTCCGCGCACGATGGCGACCAGGGCTTTGCCGTCCCGCGTAAAGGGATTCGCGGGCAACGGCTTTGCCGGGACCAGCGCCCCATCCGGTTCAAACAGCAGCGTACTGAGTATTGACCGCGGAGCGAAGGCCATGGCTGGCAGGAGGGTCAGCCCCCACGCGAGCCGTCCGAGCATATCGCGACGCGTGACCAAATCGGCATCTCCTCTGGCAGCCAGGCATGGTAGGAAAA
>VBOO01000019.1:33141-34370 GCA_005877505.1 Nitrospirota bacterium | reverse complement strand
ACGCCGATCTGCCCTTCGACGAATGGCTCGCCACAGCCAAGCTGCAGCTTCGACAGGTCGCCGGGTGCTAAATGGATGACGGAACGACCGAGCTGGGCGCGCCGCCGACCCCGTCGGAGGGTTCAGCCGTCGCGTCGCCGCAGGGTGATCCTCCTCTGCCGGCGGACGCAGCGCCCGTACCGGCGACAGACGAAACCGTCTCGGAGACTGCCGAGGTCATGGCGAAGGCAGTCCGGTACGTCAAGGCGAAACGCGGGGGTGACCTGGCCGCCATCATTCTGGCCGGCTCCGCCGCACGGGACGCCATGACGCGCCACAGCGATGTGGATCTGTTGGTCCTCGTCCTGGGTTCTGACAACGGTCACGAACTGGTCCGGATTCTCTCCCGCATCGTCGAGATCCGCTATCTCGGCGTGTCCGAGGCCGAGGAGCAGGTCAATACGTCGCCGCGCCTGCCTATCATCCTGCGCAAAGCCCGCGTCCTCTACGAATTGGAAGCGGCCGGATCGCAATTACTACAGAAGGCCCATGCCCGCTTCCGGCAGGGGCCTCCCTCTTTCTCCGCGCGACCGTTCTCCACTGGCTAGGCAAGGCGGAGGACCAACAGGCCGACCCGGCGATCGCCAGGCATCTCCTATCGATCTTTCTCGATGAAGTCATGAGCGCCTTCTACCAGTTGCGGGGATTCTGGCCGGCCTCACCTGTCGAGCACCTCCATTTCATCGGTCAGCGCGACCATACCATGGGGGAACTCCTGCAACAAGCCTTCACGGCCAACGACCTCTCCGACCAACTGGCGACGGCCCGGCGGATCGCCGACCACCTGTTCAAAGACATCCCCGCCCCGGCCAGGATTGATTAACCCCCCCCACCCTCACCCTCCCCATGACCCATTGCATCTTAAGAGCAATGGGTAGCCCCGGGGGAGGGAAGGGTGGGGGTGTCTTTAAACACCTGTTCGTAGAGCAGCCGCGCGAGCAGGTCGTAGCCGGCCGTCGTGAGGTGCAGCCCGTCGTTCGAGTATGGAGCCGCCAGCCGATGGGTATCTGGCTCGGCCGTCGCGGTGAAGAGATCGACGCAGGGCAGGTTCCTGCGGGCGCAATAGTCAGCGATCAGCCCGTTCAGGTCGCGCCGCGGCCCAATGAGGTCGTCGAATCCGCGGATGGATGGCACCATCACCGCCGCCACCCGAATGCCAGCCTTTACGGCCCGCTCGTACATCGCAATGA
>VBOO01000019.1:0-33115 GCA_005877505.1 Nitrospirota bacterium | reverse complement strand
GGTTCCAGCCCAGATCGTTGGTCCCTCCGAGGATGACCACCCAGGCTGGCCGGTGACGCACCACGTCGCGCTCGAAGCGTTCGACCATCTCCGCCGTCAGCTCTCCGCAGACTCCGCTGATCTGGACCTGCCCGCGATCCCCGAGCCGCTCCGCCAGAAAACGGCCGTAGGGTGTCTCCTGGCAGTCGGGACATTCAGCGGTCGGAGACTGGAACCCTGCGGTCAGGCTGTCGCCGAAGCACACGATGAGGGGAAGAATAGGGGCGGGCACGCGGCGGGGCTACTTGCTCTTGTCGCCGCCATCTGAGGACACAGTCCCGACCTGGGCAGTCACGACACCGGCGAAATTCACCTGAATGTTCATCGTATAGCCGGAGTTTGCGTCCAGGGTCCCGACATACCGCTCCACAGGCTCCGACGCGAACTTAAACCTGATGATGACGTCAGTGATATCGCGGAGGCGGGGCGTCTTGAGTTCCTTGACGCTGTCCTTCTTGATGTCCCCCAGAGCGTGCGGCGCCGACCAGACGACCAGCGTCACATCCGAAAT
Source organism: Nitrospirota bacterium (assembly GCA_005877505.1). Taxonomy (GTDB): domain Bacteria; phylum Nitrospirota; class Nitrospiria; order Nitrospirales; family NS-4; genus NS-12. The sequence continues at coordinate 32,565 of VBOO01000019.1, read as the reverse complement.
GTCCTGGCCGGAGCCGTTCTGCACCGTGATCGTGGTATTGTAAATCTTCCAGAACTGGAACCGCGGCGGAATGTTATCCCGATTCGCCCAGACAAAGAGCACCACCAATGCTATGATCAGGTACTCTCTCTTCATTGACGCTCCCTTTCGCCAGACGGCAGCGCAGTGATGTAGGCTTCACAGTATACAGCGGTACCGGACAGGGTCAACCCTCAGCGGAATTGAAGACTCACGGTTCTCGGTACCGGCGCACATGGGGATTCAGTTCACGGGCTTTGTTGATCAACGCCTCCCCTGCCTCTGGCCGGCCGAGAAACTTGAGAGACGCCCCCTTCAGAGCATAGCCTTCGGCCCCGTCCGGAACCTGGCTGAGGTACGCGTCGGTATAGGCGATCGCCGCCGGGAAGTCCTGGTCTAGGAAGGCCACCTCGGCCTGGGCGAAGTCCACCCACCGCCGCAGGAGCACCGCCTCTGCCCCGCCCGCGCCGCGATCCAGGAGTTGCCGGACCGTGGCAAACCCGCTCCGCGCCAGGTCACGGCGCCCGTTATAATACAGTTCCAGGCGGGCCTGGAGATAACGGGCGCGGAGGTTGTCCCGTTCCAGCGATAGCGCGCGTGCGACGAACGAGCGGGCCTTGTCAACATCGCCGTAGGCCAGCGGCGGCAGGTAGGGTGCCGCCATGTAGTACTCAGCTTGCCCGAGCAACGCCCCGACATGCCCAGGCTCCTGCGCCAGGACTTGCTCGTACAGATCCAGCGCGATCCTGATCGCGCGCCGGCTCTTGATCACCCCGTCCAGAATGGAGGTCCGATGGTACCACGCCAGGGCGGCCTTCAAGGAGGACGCGCGAGCGCTCCAGTACAAGCACTCAAGTCGCTGGTGCGCCACGCGCTTATCAAGGCTCTCGCGCGACAGGCACGCGTCGAACATCGACAGCGCTCGATCGGGATCATAGAGCAGGAAGTGGGCGAGACCGAGGAGGTATGGTGTCTCGCTGTCGGTTGGTGAGTCGGCCCAGAGGCCTTCAAGATGGCGCAAGGCCAGGCTGGGATCTTTCCGGTCGAAGAGGGCGCTTCGTGCCGCCTGGACGGCCTCTTGATGAGGCTTCGTGTGGTGCGCATCGGCCGTCGTAGGAGGGCCGAGAGTTCCGCACAGAAGCCACGCAAACGATGCGGAGACTGCCCGCGCCGCCCTAGTGCACCCGCGCTCAGTACTTGTCATAGGTCTTGATGCGCCCGTCCCCGCAATCGATTTCCATCACCACGTCGTCTCGCACGTTCACGACCGCCCGAATCGGCTTCATGGGAAACAGGGCCCCTGGAAAAATCAGCACGAGACGCGTTCTGGATGGATTCGCCTTGGTGCTCCACGGCGTACTCAGAGTCGTGATGAGATCGGCTCGCTGTCCGCCAGGCTCAATGCCGCCACACACGCTCAGGTTGGCCTGCCCTAGCCGGTAGATATGAGTACCCCAAATGATCGCGGTCAGGACGCCAACCGTAAGACCGGCAAGCAATCCCCATTTAAAGCGCATCCCCCGCATGGTGGCGCGAAAGTCCTGGAGAGAGAGGCCCGCCATCAATGACCCCGCACGGTCGCCGTTCGGTGCAACAGCACGGCCACCGCCGCCAGCACGACCAGCCCCGGCCATCCCCCCAGCGGCGGTGTCTCGAAGAGCTGGAAGGGATCCGCGCCAAGCGTCGGCCAGATCCCGCTCAACGCGATCGGGACTGCCAGCAGGATTCCCATGAGCGCTTCTCCGGTCACGAGACCGGCGGCGAACAAGAGCCCGCGCGCGCTTCCCGACTCCGTGGGCTTGCCTGCTCCCCGCTTCGCCAACGCGCCGACCAAGCCGCCGGTCAGAATGGCCGCGGAGAGCTTCAGCGGGAGGTACATCCCCAAGGCGACCGCAAGCACTGGCATCCGGAAGTCAGAGCCGTGAGCCGCCAGCCTTCGGTCCACTACTATGACGGCGATCCCGATAGCCGCGCCCAAGCTGACCGCCCCCCACGGAAGCGTGCCTCCGAACACGCCGCGCGCCAGGCTGGCCATGAGCATGGCCTGCGGCGCGCTCAAGGGATGGGGATGATCCAGGGTCGCCTCACCGATGCCGTACTTGGCCTGCAGCAGGACCAGCACCGGCACGATCACCACTGCGGCGGCCGCCACCCCGACGACTTGCATGATTTGCTGCTTCCACGGCGTGGATCCCACGACGTAACCCGTCTTGAGGTCCTGCAGGTTGTCCCCGCCCATCGCCGCCGCGCAACACACGACCGCGCCGATCAAAAGCGCTGCTGCCGGTCCGGCCGGATGGCCGCCCCCCATCACCGGCACCAGCACCAAGGCCGTCAGCCCGATCGTCGCGATCGTCACCCCGGACACGGGATTGCTCGAGCTGCCCACGAGTCCTGCCATGTAGGCAGCCACGGCGGAAAAGAGAAACGCCGCCCCGGCCATGAGCACCGTCATCACCAGAGCCACGACCCCGTCCCGCACGACCGTGTGATAAATGAGGGCCATCGGCACCAGCACTAGCCCGAGCGGCACCAGCACCCAGAGCAGCGGCGCATCATAGTCCGTTCGAGGAATGCCGGCTCCGTGCGGACGCCCGCCGATCGAGGCGTCGCGATAGGCTGCGACCGACCGCCGCATCCCTTCGAGCAAGGGCTCCCGAAGCTGGACGAGGGTCCAGAGCCCGCCGACGAGCATCGCGCCGATGCCGACGTACCGGACGCGGGTGCTGCCGATGGACCTGGCCGCGTCGATCGCAGCCACCTGTTCCGGGGCGCCCATCCATGCCCCGTACACTGGCAAGAGCACGAGCCAGCCCAGCGCCCCGCCCAGGAACACCACGCTGGCCGTGTTCGGGCCGATGATGAAGCCAACCGCCAGCAGGGCCGGCGAGAGGTTGATGCCGCCATAGACCACAGATCGTCCCATGCGCGCGGCGCCCTCCAGGGCCTCCGCCCAGAGCCGCAGGCCGCTCTCGCCCAGCTTGACGAGCCCACCGATGATCGCCGCCGAGAGCAGCGTGCGAAAGCCGGCCACCGCCGTTCCCACGCCCGATCCGACCTTGAGGACCTCGGCCGTCGCGATCCCTTCGGGGTAGCGAAGTCGCTCGGTCACGATCAGGACGCGACGCAAGGGGATCGTGAACAGCACACCCAAGAGCCCCCCCACCGCAGCGATGGCCGCGGTCTGACCGTAGTCGAAGCTCGTCCAGTAGCCGATGAGCAGGAGGGCCGGGATCGTGAAGATCACGCCGGCGGCGAGGGCTTCGCCCGAGGACGCAGCGGTCTGCACGATGTTGTTCTCGAGGATGTTCGATTCACGAAACAGGCGGAGCACCGCCATCGAGACCACCGCCGCCGGAATGGATGCCGACACCGTCATCCCGGCGAACAGACCCAGGTACGCGTTGGCCCCGGCCAGCACGGCGGCGAGCACAATTGAGAGGAGAACGGCTTTGACGGTGATTTCCGGAAGCGTGACTTCGGCCGGGATGACCGGCCCCGGCTCAGGTGGCGTCGCCATTCACCCCTTCTCGATCGGATACCCCGCCTCGCGCCAGGCCCGGATGCCTCCGTCCATCGAAGAGACGTTGGCATAGCCCATCTTCCGAAGATTGTCGGCGGCCAGCGCGGACCGGAATCCCCCGCCGCAGTACAGGACGATCTCGGCGCGCTTCTCCGGGACCACGGTTTCGATGTCCCGCTCGAGCACCCCTCGCCCCAGATGCACGGCGCCCTTGGCATGGTCAGTCGCGAACTCGTTGTCCTCGCGCACATCGATGAAATGGAACCGCGCGCCGCGGTCCAGTTTGGCCTTCACCTCGGCGATCGTGCATTCCTTGATGTGCTTCTTCGCTTCTTCGACCAGTTTCAGAAACCCCGGATTGTGCTTCATCCCGCTCCCCCGCCGTGAGTCGTCCGCTTAAGGTTACTCGATCGGCGTCCGGAAGGCAAAATGGACTTGTCAATCATCGAATGGTTCGGGTAGACTGACGCGGTTTTTCGAGGAGGCCCGCATGGCGACACACAAGATCACAGTGACCAGGTACGGGATCGCCGAGGTGCTCAAGTGGTGCATCGAGCGCAACCACAAGAACATTCCCGGAACGGACAGTGCCGCCTTTCAGCGGATGCAGGAGGAACTGAAGAAGAAGCCGGACACGTCGGATTACTTCACCCTTCACCAATTCTGGAAAGAGCCGGTGACCATCGAGTTCACGGACGAAGAGATCCACACCGTGGACCGCTGCCTGTACGACAACCCCAACGCCGAGAACAATCAGAACCCCCCGATCCGCTATCGCTTCTGGGTCGCCACAGAGAACGCCAAAGAAGCGGAAACGCAGATGGAGAAGAAAGGGCATTGATGCTGCTCCCTGCCGCGATGGCACTCGCCCTGTTCGTGGCCGTGCCCCTCTCAGCGGATGCCGCCGACGCCCCGGACGCCAACGTGCCCACCGCGCTCGCCAAGGGACAGGCCCTCTTCAACACCAACTGCTCCGTGTGTCACGGCGTCGGGGCGCGAGGCACCAAGCAGGGACCGCCGTTCCTCGACAAGATCTACGAGCCCAATCACCACGCGGACAGCGCCTTTTACCGCGCCGCTGAAATGGGGGTGCGCGCCCATCACTGGAGGTTCGGCGACATGCCGAAGATTCCGGGCGTCACTCGGGACGATCTCACCCAGATCATCGCGTACATCCGGTGGCTCCAAAAGCAGGCCGGCATCTTCTAGCAGCGCGGCGTATCCTCGCCCGTAACGAGATCCCCCCTGTCTCCGCCTTCACCCGCAAAGAATGGGCGGTGATCCAGACGCACCGGACCCCGCAGCAAGTTCAACATTTTCTTGATTCCCTCCCCTATAACTGGGAAAAACCCAAGGAGACGCTCCGCTCGTTCCGGGGCGTGATCGCCACAGGCACCGCCCATTGCCTTGAGGCGGCCATCACAGCCGCAGTGATCCTGGAGCGGCGCGGCTACCCCCCGCTCCTGCTGAGTCTCGAGTCGGCGGACAAGCTCGACCATGTCGTGTATCTCTTCAAACACAACGGGCGCTGGGGGACCATCGCCCGCTCGCGCGAGGCTGGCCTCCACGGGCGCAAGCCGGTTTTCCGGACAGTCCGGGACCTGGTCCTCTCCTATGTGGAGCCCTACGTCGACTTCACCGGCCGGCTGACCGGATACGGCGTGGGGAACCTGTACGACCTCGGCAACTACGACTGGCGTTTCTCACCGAGGAACGTTTGGAAGGTCGAAAAGTATCTCCTCAAGATGCCACACAAGACATATCATATGTCGAAGCGGCGATACGAGCAGGTGTTACGCCGCTACAAGGCCTTTCGCGGCGAGGACCCGGCCGCGCCCGTCAACTACTACGATAGCCGCCCCACCTGGATGGGCAACCCCAACATCCCCTCACCGCCAATCCCAAAGAAGCTGTTTCGGGAGATCAGATCCTCCTGATCTGACATTCCTTGACAAGTTTCTCAAACTACCTCAGGCATTGGCATCGCACTTGCTTGCTTCAGGGGTGGCGTACTCAGCAACGCCATTGAAGGACAGGTAACCGCACTGCGGTGAGAGACAAAAGACTGACAGCCATCGTGGGCGCCTGCGTGTTGTTGTTCTTGGTCTTGGATGCGCGCGCGCAGAATGGGTTGCTCTCGGAGTGGCACGTGGACAGCGGCAAGCGAGCCGTGAAGGAACACCACTTCGATGAAGCGGAACAGCATTATGTCGCCGCCCTCAAGGAGGCGGCCGGCGCCCCGGGCGCACGTGTGGCCGACAGTATTGCCGCACTGGCGGAACTCTACCTTGCAGAAGGGAAGCCCGAGGCGTCGGAGCGCCTCTTCAGACGGGCGCTCGCCGTCCAAGAGCGCCTGTTGGGGCGGGAGCATCCGGCCGTCGCCGAGACCCTGAAGAGCTGGGCGACCCTGCATGACAACCATGGGCAGTATGAGGCGGCGGCGCGTCTCTACACGCAGGCGCTCGCCATCCAGGAAAAAACTCACGGCCTGGACCATCCGGAGGTGGCCGACACCCTGAACAACCTAGCCATCCTGTACAAAAGCCAGGGGAAGTATGACCTGGCGGAACGCCTGTACGCGCGGGCGCTTGCCATCCAAGAAAAGGCCCTCGGCCTCGAGCACCTGGACGTGGCCGAGACCCTGAACAACGTGGCGGTGCTCTACAAGACCCAAAAGCGGTATGCAGAGGCCGAAGCTCTCTACAGGCGCACACTCGCAATCCGCGAGAAACGCCTCGGGCCGGAGCATCCGGATGTGGCTGTCAGCCTGAACAACCTCGCAAACCTCTATTTCGTCCTGGGGTGGTACCACTCGGCGGAGCCTCTGCATCAGCGCGCCCTGGCGATCCGCGAGACACGTCTAGGGCCTGAGCACCCGGACGTGGCGACGAGCCTGAACAACCTGGCGATCCTCTATAACCACGAGGGGAGATACGGCGAAGCGCAATCCCTCTTCACGCGCGCGCTGGCGATCCGGGAGAAGAGCCTGGGACCAGAGCATCCCACGGTGGCTGATACCCTGGAGAACTATGCGGCATTGCTACGGGCGATGCGTCGCCCGGACGAGGCGGAACAACTCGCGGCGCGGGCAAAGACTATCAGAAGCAAGCAAAGATCGTGAAAATTCCGTCCTCACCTGCCTTGAAGCTCGGCGCCGGCCGCTTCGTCCACCAGCCAACGCAGCCGCTCCGGTCCGGGTTGGACACATTTGGCTGGATACTGCTCGGGTGGCGCCGTCCCTTCCAACACTTCCCGAAGGGCAGGCGCTTTGTGACGCCCTGCCACCATGAAGAGCACCTGGTGCCCCGCATTCAACACCGGCAGGGTCACCGTCAGGCGCCGAGGCGGCGGCTGGGGCGCATCCACCACGGGGGCCACCCACCGCGAGTGTTCCTTGAGCACCGGCGATCCCGGAAACAGCGAGGCCGTGTGCCCGTCGGCTCCCATTCCCAATAGCACCAAATCCAAACGCGGGACCGAACCGAAGGACGCGCGCAGCACGCCCTCATACGCCGCGGCGGCGGCATTCAAGTCCTCCGCTTCCGCCTTCATCCGGTGTATGGATGATTCCGCTATCCCTACAGGGCGAAACAGCTCGTCATTGGCCATGCGGTAGTTGCTCTGCGGATCATCGGGCGGCACGGCCCGTTCATCCCCGAAGAAGAAGACGATACGGTCCCAGTCCACCCGCGACCGATACGCAGCGGAAGCCAGGAGCGTATACAAGGCCTTCGGTGTCGTCCCACCGGCCAACAACACACGGAACTGACTGCGTTGGCTCGCAGTCTGCGCCGCCAGCTTCACGAACAGCTCGGCGGCCGCGCGTGCGATCTCGGATGCGTCTTTCACCACTTCCACTCTGCACGCGGTCATCGGCATATCTCGTCTCAGACCAGGAGCAACCCGCCGGTCCGAGCCTGTCGCCACAAGGCTGACCTGACCAGCGCGTCGAACCCGCGCGGCCCGCCCAGCGGATACGTCTCGCGGACTTCCCTGAGCGAGGGGTATCCTTCGCCTCGCTTCTCCCGTAAGGGCGTCGCGGATCGGATGAGGTCCAGCAGCCAGTCTGCCTTCTCAGCAGAGAGTCGCACCTCGACGTCTTCGACCTGATTGGGAAGGATCACTCGACGCCGGTCATGCCTGCACGATTCGCTCACCGGCGTCCCCCCGATCCAGACGAACCGACGTTCTGCTGCCGGATCATCGTGGACCGGCATCTCCTCCAGCACCCGAGCAACCCAATGACGCGGCACCTTTGGTCGGGGGACCGAATGGTCGAACCATTGCCGAACATCGTCCGTCAATGCCTCCCCACGCATGTACGAGGAGAGAGCCGCTCTCAATCCGACGCCGAGCCACTCCGGCGCTTCCCCCGCGGGATCGTCGTGGCTGAGATCATTCTCCGCAAAGCCGCCGAACGCCGGCCCCGTGATGCGGATGCCATGGGCTGTCGGGTCCAACCCGATCGGGCTGTGAGCGGTCGCCACGAACCGGTGCCAGAACGCCGATTGGATCAGACCGTGCGCGAATAGTTGGCGCACGCGCTCAAGCGCCTCCACGGTCTCTCCGATGGATTCGCCCGGTAATCCGTACATGAGATAGGCGTGCACCATGATCCCTCCAGCCTGGAACGACGCCGCCACGCGCGCGGCCTGGGCCACGGTGATCCCCTTCTTCATGACGTCAAGGAGCCGGTCGGAGGCCGCTTCGAGTCCGGCCGTGACGGCGACGCACCCAGACGCGGCGAGCAGGCGGCAGCGGTCCCGCGTGAAAGCCTGCTCGAAGCGGATGTTCCCCCACCACGTGATCGTCACGCCCCGTTCCAGCAGGATCAACGCCAGCTCCTTGAGCCCCGCCGGTGGCGCCGCCTCATCCACGAAGTGGAACCCCCGCCGCCCCGTTTCGGCGATGAGCGCCTCGATGCGATCGGTCAAGATTTCGCTCGGCATGGCCTCGTACCGGCCGATGTAGTCCAGGCCCACATCACAGAAGGTGCACTGCTTCCAATAGCACCCGTGCGCCACCGTCAGCTTGTTCCAGTGCCCGTCCGACCACAGACGGTGCATGGGGTTCAGCGTGTCAAGCACGGAGAGATACCGGTCCAGCGCCAGCCCGGCGTAGGTCGGCGCGCCGATCTCGGCCATGCCGAATTCGGGTTCGCGAGCGCCGTCCCGCCACACGACACGCCCCTCCGATCGCAGAAAGGTCCGCCGCAACTCAACCTCGTCGCGTTTGCCGGCGAGGTGCTCCAGGAGACAGAGCAGTGGCCGCTCACCGTCATCCAGCGACACGTAGTCCACGTAGTCGAACAGACGCGGCTCCAGAAGCCGGCGCAGCTCCGTGTTCACATAACCGCCACCGAGCACGACTCGCACGGCAGGCCGCCGCTCTTTCACGGCCTGGGCGATTCGGAGCGCGCCAAAGAGGTTGCCCGGGAAGGGGACCGTCAGCCCAATGAGGGTCGGATCGGCCTCCTCGATGTGCCGCCACACGGCCTCAAGCAGCATCTCGTCCGTCAGGCTGGGCGGCTCGGCGAGGGCGCACCGCACCGCATCAAACGAGGAGGCCGAGACGCCGACGTGCTCCGCGTAGCGGCTGAGCGCGAACTGGGGCGCCACGGTTTCATGAATCAGATCGACCAAGTCCTCCAGGTAGAGCGTGGCGAGATACCGGGCGCGGTCCGTCGTGCCGAGCGCTCCAAGGGCGCGGCTCTGCTCGTCCGCATGGGCAAACCGGGGGCCTTGCGGGAGGAAGCGTCCCTGACAGATCCGAGGCGCCAGCGTCGGATCCTGTCCCTGGAGAAACCCAATCACGGCGTCGATCGAGTCGAGATAGGCCCGCTCCAACGCCAGCATCTGCTGGGCTTCGCCCGGCAGGTCTCCGGGCATCTCACGGACCCGGGCGAAGACGCGCGTCAGACCGTCACGGGAGAACAATGCGAGGGCCATCTCGATGCCGACATCGGCCTGCGTCACTACACCCGCCCCCCCCGTGCCCGCCGAGACGGGGGCCTTGCCGGTGACATAGCCATGCTGCTTGAGAAATCCGGTCAAGTACGCGGTGGAAGGATAGGGTGTGTTGAGCTGGGTCAGCGGCGGGATCAGGAGGAGGAGACGTGGTGCGCTCATGACATGGATTGGCGAGGACGGTCAGGTAAAGAGCAACTCGCTGAACTCTGACATGAAGCCGTAATACAGAGGAGCAAAGTGCTGCAGGCTGTCGGGGCTCGTCTCCTTTAATCTCTTGAAAAAGAACACTTGCTGTCGCGGGTCCACCTGCTCGAGCAGTTTGCCGAGATTGGCGATCGAATAGCTGCCGGCCGGGACGCTCAGGACATAGTGGACGAGGCGCTCTACGAACTGCTCGGCGACATAGGGACTCGTGAGCAAGCCGTTGGGGATTTTGCCTGTCGCCAGCATCTCGTGAAACGGCACGGCCTGGGCCGCAAACGGAAGCGTCGCAGGCTGGGAGTCCGACATCGCCACCTCCACCGCATCATCGGGAGAACGAGATCGTCGGCCCACTCTACAAAAGGGTCGAAACAGAGTCAAGAACTCGGGGTAGTCACCGGAGGAGACTGTTCGGATTTCGCTGTGGCAATCCTTCCGAGGCTTGTGTAGAATGCCGGCGCTCGATGCTGACTTAAGGGGGACCTGCATGAGAGTCTGCGTGCTTGCTCAGTGGTTGGTGTCGTTCGTCGTCATCGGCACCGGCCTCGTGGGTCTCGAGACGCGGCACGCCGCCGCAGTGCCCACCTACGCCAACAACGTTGTCGTGATCATGGTGGAGGGATTGCGGCCCGACGCGCTCAAACAGGCCAAGGTGCCAACCCTGGACGGACTCATCAAGCGAGGGGCCTCCACGATGAAGGCGCAGACCGTCGAGCCCAGCCTGACGCTGCCGGCCTTTGCGTCGATGATGAGCGGCCTGCCCGTTGAACAGCATGGAGTGGACTGGAACGAGTACGATCCCCCGCGCGGCTTTATCAAGGCCCCGACCCTGTTTGAGATCGCCTCGTTCAATGGCAGCAAGTGGGGCGCGGCGTTCCTGAGTAAGGAGAAGCTGCTGCACGTGATCAAACAAGATCGCCGGCTGCTGGTGAACGTGTGCAGTATCAACGAGCAGGGCTGCAATGCCAAGAAAATCACCGACGACGTGATCGCTTCGTACAAGACCGCGACCGAAGGCAAGCCTGCCCTGTTCGTCGTTCAACTGGCCGACGCCGATACGGCCGGCCACGACCAGGGCTGGATGAGTAAGCCCTATTTGAAGGCGGTGGAGGAAGTCGATCGGGCGATCGGGAGCCTCATCAAGGGATTCAAGGACCTGGGGCTCTACGACCGGACCACGTTCATCGTGACCGCCGACCACGGGGGCCATGCCAAGATCCATGGCACCTCAATGTCCGAAGACAAGACCATCCCCTGGATCGCGGCGGGGCCGGGAATCAAGGCCGGATATGAGATCACGCGGCCGGTCTCGCTGATCGACACCGCGGCGACTGTCATGCGCGCGTTCGGCATCACCGACTACTACGTGGAATGGAAGAGCCGACCGATTGAGGAGATCTTCGTGGACAGGATGGGGGCGCCGGTGGCGGCAGGAGCCGAGAAGCCTAGTCGATGATGTACCTGATCGGGTCGACGGTGGCGCCGTTGAACTCGATTTCGTAATGGAGGTGGGGACCGGTCGAGAGGCCCGTGTTCCCGACCTCTCCGATGATATCTCCCCGCTTCACGATCTGTCCCCTCTTCACCCTCAGCTTGGACAGGTGCCCGTAAAGCGTCTTGAAGCCATAGCCGTGCGTCAACACCACCACGTTGCCCAGGCTCTTCTCAGGTCCGACCGCGATGACGGTCCCGGCCGCCGGCGCCTTGACCGGCGTGCTCATCGGCGCGGAAATGTCCAACCCGCCGTGCATCGTGTCCTCCCCGGTAAATGGGGACACGCGGCGCCCGAAGCCTGACGAGACCCAGCCCCGGACCGGCCAGATCGAAGGCGTGGACGCCCACTGCGCGCGCCGCTGGCCGACGATCCCGGTCAGCTCTTGCAGGTACCGCTCTTGGATGACCGCTTCCTGCTTGAGCCACGTCATCTTCTGCTGCAATTGCGCGACGACCTCCGACAGCGATTGGCCCTCGCCTCCCATGCCGCCTGCCGACTGTGGGACCACCAAGGATTCCTCCTTCCCGCCTAACCCGAGAGGAGACGGCGGGACTTTGGGTGGGTCCAAGCCCAGCATGACGCGCAGCCGGACATTCACTTCCCGCATGTTGGACAGTTGCTTGCGCAGATCCTCCATCGCCGACGAGAGGGAGGTGGCCTGCTGGCGGTGCAGGATCGCCTCGGACCGCAAGGTCTCAAGCTCCCAGATCTCCCCGCTGCGAGTGACGTACTGTACGAGGAAGAGCGATTCCAGGACGACCGCGACCAGGGTCGCGATCAGCAGCACGCGGACGGTGCGCCGCTTAATGCTGAACCGGCGCGGGCGCGACGTCGCGCTCGGGAAGATGACGATATGGAATTCCTGGTCACTCTTGTGACTCATCTCGGTCACCCCTCTCGGTGGCTAGTTAGGGAATCCCGCCAATCCTACAAGATAAGTAAGGGCAAAGTACTACCACAGCGCCGGCTAGATGTCAATATTAGAGACCCGCCTGTCATGCAATGCGTGTGGTTGTCATACAAAACAGCGCGTCGTCCCGGTCTAGGTGGAGTCGGCCATCCACCGGAGGTAATCAGCAGATCCCACCAGGATTGGGAGGGCGATGATCTCCGGCACGCTATAGCTATGGAGTTGCTTGACGGCGGCCGTGAGTTCCGGAAACCGGGCGCGCCTGGATTTCGCCACCAGAAGGCATTCGTCTTCCTGAGAGAATTTCCCCTGCCAGATAAAGAACGACCGGACCTGGGGCACGATGTTCACGCATGCCGCGAGCCGGTCCTCGACCAGGCGTCGGGCGATGCGTTCCGCTTCCTCGCGCGAGGCCACCGTGATCAGGACCACGAGGGCGTCCCCACCCTCAGAAATGGGGTCAGAGTCGATTTTTCTCCTCACCATTTTGACGCCTTGCAAAACTGTCTTGAAAAATCGACTCTGACCCCATTCTCACCACGGTTGACAGCCCGAACAGCGCCGGCTTACTATTCGTGTGGCACAGGAGGGCTCGCGCCATGGGCTTCGCCATCACGGTCCAGGAGTTGAAGGAAATACTTGATCGGGGAGAGCAGATTGTCCTGATCGATGTCCGGGAGCCTTGGGAATACAACATCTGCAAGATCCCCGGCGCTCAGCTCATTCCGCTAGGCGCGCTGGGCACCGAATACAAGAAGCTCGACCCGAACGCCGAGATTGTCCTGCATTGCCACATGGGGATGCGGAGCATGGATGCGACCCAATTCCTCCTGCAGCAAGGGTTTAAGAACGTGAAGAATCTCACCGGCGGCATCAACGCGTGGTCCCTGCACATCGACCCATCCGTCCCCAGGTATTAGACAGCCATCAGGCCGACCGGATCGTCTTCCGGTAGTACTCGACGGTCCTCGCAAGGCCGTCCTTGAGCGAGCCTTTCGGCTCCCAATCCAACTCGCGGGTGAGCCGGGATGCATCCAACGCGATCCGCAACTGCTCGCCACGCTTCTCCGGCCCGTGGACCTCGCGGACGGAGGGATTGATCAGGCCGGCCAGCATCGCGAACAATTCGTTGATGGTCGTCTCCTTCCCCGTCCCTACGTTGTAGATCCCGTGAGCGGCCTTGTTCATGGCGGCCATGTTCGCCTCGACCACATCGTCCACGTAAATGAAGTCGCGCGTCTGCCGGCCGTTGCCGTTGATGATCGCCTGCTCAGCGAGCAGCATCTTCTGCGTGAAGATGCCCACGACCCCCGCCTCGCCGTACGGGTCCTGGCGAGGCCCGTAGACGTTGCCGTACCGCAGGCTCACGTACTCCAGACCGTCCGCATCGCGGAAATATCGCAGGTATTCGTCCCCCACCGCCTTGCTGATGCCGTAGGGAGAGGCCGGCCTCGTCGGATGGGACTCCTTCACCGGGAGCGACTCTGGCTCCCCGTACACCGCCCCGCCGGAGGAGGCGAAGATCATCTTGCGCACCCCATATTTGACCGAAAGCCGCAGGACGTTGAGCGTCCCGAGGATATTGACGTCCGCGTCGAACCTCGGGTCCTGAACGGACCGGCGCACGTTCATCTGCGCCGCGTGGTGCGACACGATCGCGGGCCGCTCCCGGCGGAAGACCCGCTCCAGCCACCATCCTCGGATGTCGCACCGGTAGAACCTGGCGGCACGGTTGACCTGCTGCCGCTTGCCCGTGGACAGGTTGTCGACGACCACGACTTCGTAGCCTTCCTGGACGAACCGGTCCACGAGGTGCGACCCGATGAAGCCCGCCCCGCCCGTGATCAGAATTTTCACGAAGCCGCTCCTCCCAACCCGGCCGCCGACCGGTACCACCGGACAAATGCGGCGATGCCTTCCTTGATCGTCGTGCGCGGCGCGTAGCCCAGCAGACTGATCGCCTTCCCGATGTCGGCAAAGGTCACCGGCACGTCCCCGGCCTGCATGGGATGCCACTCAATGCGGGCCGGCTTGCCAACGGCTTCTTCGATCAGCCGGATGACCTCCTGCAGTTCCACGACCTGGGAGACACCCAGGTTCACCACCTCGAACGCATGCGGGCGTTCCAGCGCGGCCAGAATCCCCGCCACAGCGTCGTCCACATAGGTGAAGTCCCGGCGAGCCGTGCCGTCCCCATAGACCGGCACGGGCAATCCTTGATCCACGAGCCGGACGAAATGATGGATCGCCATCTCGGGCCGCTGCCGCGGTCCATAGACCGTGAACAGGCGTACGCACGTGATCGGGATTCCATACAGGGCGGCATACGTCCGGCACAGGTACTCCCCCGCCAGCTTGGTGGCGGCGTAAGGGGAAATGGGGCGGAGCTCGCTTTCCGACTCGCGGAACGGGATCCGTTCGCAGGCCCCGTAGACCGACGACGATGAGGCGAAGACGAAGTTACGGACCCCCGTGCTCTTGCAGACTTCCAGAAGCTGTAGCGTCCCGCGGACATTGACCTCTTCGTAAAGCAACGGCAGTTGCAGGGACGGGCGCACGCCCGCGCGGGCGGCCGCATGGAAGACTCGGCTGATCGGGCGGCCGGCAAACACCCGCGCCAGGGCCCCAGGGTCCCGGATGTCCCCTTCGATGAGGGCGAACCGTTTGGAGCGGAGCGCCTCGGAAAGGTTCCGCCGCTTGACGGCCGGATCATAGTAATCATCGAAGTTGTCCAGGCACACCACATCGTAGCCACGGGCCAGCAGCGCATCCACGACGTGCGACCCGATGAATCCGGCGCCACCCGTGACCAGCACCGCCCCGTCACCGTCCCTCACGAGTGCCGCCCGTCCCTTTCCGCAATGGTTGCGCGCCTCCGGCGATCAGATGCGAGGCCGTAACCAGACCAAGTACTCGACGTTTCCCTTATGGCCGGCGATCGGGGAGAGTACCTCGCCCCTCCATGTCCACTGCTGCGCGACCAGGGCAGCGCGGACCTTCCGGACCGCCTCTTGCCGCAGACTTTCATCACGAACGATGCCGCCTTTTCCGACCTTCCCCTTGCCGACTTCGAACTGCGGCTTGAGCAGGGCCACCACTTGGCCCTCGTCCTTGAGACACCGGCGCACGGCCGGGAGCACGAGGGTGAGCGAGATGAAGGACACGTCAACGGCAGCCAGGTCGATGGGCTCAGGCACCCGCGTGCGGTCCAGGTACCGCGCGTTGCATCGTTCCACTACGACCACACGCGGGTCTTGCCGGAGGCGCCAGGCCAGTTGGCCGTAGCCGACGTCCACCGCATAGACGCGCGCGGCGCCGTGCTGCAAGAGGCAGTCCGTGAACCCTCCCGTTGAGGCGCCCACATCCAGGGCGAGCAGGCCTTCCGGATTGATACCGAACGCGTCCAGGGCCGCCGCCAGCTTGAGACCGCCCCGCCCCACATAGGGATGCTCAGGCTCGGTGATCTCGATCGAAGTGTCAGCAAGAATGGGTTGCGAAGCCCGGCTGGCGACACGGCCTGCCACAGTGACGACGCCAGCCAGGATGAGACTCTGGGCCCGCTCCCGGCTCTCGACGAGCCCGCGGCGGACCATTTCCAGATCCAACCGCTCCCTCGACCTCTCTCTACGCCGGACCGCGACTGGCACGTTCTCACCCACCCGCCCCGACTCCGCCAGGACGGAGTCTTTGCCCGGCTCACCCGCCCGCCCCGACTCCGCCACGACGGAGTCTTTGCCCGGCTCAGCCGTCGACGTCGCGGTCGTCCGGGCCGGCTTCAGGGACCTCCTCAAGGTCAAACGTCCGTGCGCGCTTCTGGCCGTCCTTGTCCTTGACGAGGATCTCCACCTTGCGCTCGGCCTCCTCGAGCATCTTGAGGCAGACCTTGGAGAGCTTGATCCCCTCCTCAAAGATCCGCATGGAGTCTTCAAGCGGCAACTCGCCCCGCTCCAGTTCGGCGACGATCGCTTCCAACCGGGCCAGCGCTTCTTCGAATTTGACCGTCGGCACGCTCTCGCTCCCTCAACGGCGCATTATACGCCGCCGGGTCTCCGAATCAACTCGTCGGCGGTCTTCTGGACCTCGCACAGCAGCTCGCCGGCGGCCAGCCGCACCTGCACGACCTCGCCGGGCGAGACGGCGGAGGCTTCCCGCAAGACGGTCAGCTCCGGCCACCGCCGGGTGATGCTGTACCCCCGTCCGAGGATCGCGAGAGGACTCAAGGCATGGAGCGTCCCGATGGATTCTTCTAACACGCGCCGCCACAATTCCAGCGTCACCCTCATCCGTTGCTGGAGGCGCGTCCGCAAGTGGGGGAGCAGGGTCAAGCCCCGCTCGATCCGCTGGCGGGGACTCCGGAGCAGCACATCCAGCCGGAGGGCCTCGAGCGCCGACCGTTGGCCTTTCAGGCGGTTCACCTGCGCCAGGCGCAGGCGCATTTCCAGTTCGTCACGACGCTGCATGGCGCGCGCCACGAGCGCGGTCGGATCGAGGAGGCTGCGCCGCTCGGCCTCCACGCGCGCGCGCAGATCCCGGAGTACGGACCGGACGGCATGCACGGCGCGGTCCCCGTACCCCACGACCCGCTTGAGGAGATCCTGCCGGTCTCGCACCACCAACTCGGCGGCCGCTGACGGCGTGGGAGCCCGCACGTCGGCGACGAAATCAGCGATCGTAAAATCGATCTCGTGCCCCACGGCCGAGACGACGGGAATGTGCGACGCCGCGATCGCCCGCGCGACACTCTCCTCGTTGAACGGCCAGAGGTCCTCGAGCGATCCGCCGCCGCGCCCCACGATCAGGACGTCGAAGCCGCCCATCTCGTTGAGCTCCTCGATGGCGCGGGCGATCCCGGCGGCCGCGCTCTCGCCCTGCACGGCAACGGGGTTGACCACGATGGTGACGCCAGGGTCGCGCTTCTGGGTGACCTGCACGATGTCCCGGACCGCCGCACCCGTAGGCGAGGTGACCACTCCGATCCGGCGCGGGAGGAACGGCAACGGCCGCTTGCGCGCCTGGTCGAACAGACCCTCTGCTGCCAGCCGCGCTTTGAGCTGCTCGAAGGCGAGCTGGAGCGCTCCGACCCCCTTCGGCTCGGCATGCTCCACGATGACCTGATAGTCGCCTTTGGGCTCGTAGACCGTCACCCGGCCCCGGCAGACAAGCTGCATCCCGTCCTGCAAGGCGAACCGCAGGGAGCGCCCGACGGACCGGAAGAGGACCGCACGGATCTGGCTCGAGGCATCTTTCAGCGTGAAGTAGGCGTGTCCCGAGGTCGGGATGCGGACGTTGGAGACCTCCCCCTCCACCCAGACGTCGGAGAAGGCGGACTCGAGGTGGACCCGAAGAAGCGCCGTGAGGGCTGAGACCGTATAGAGCGTTCGCGGAGGAGGCCCGCTGGGCATGCGATCAATCCATCATCCGCACGCGTTCGACCGAGAGGGCCTTGCCGACCGCCGTGTCAACGTCCAACAGCACCGCCGAAAAGACGCACGGTCCCGGGGCCACTTCGAAGCGGCGCGGCATCTGCGAAAGGAACTTTTCGATGGCGATCTCCTTTTTGATCCCGATCACGGACTCGGTGGGCCCGACCATGCCGACGTCGGTGAGGTAGGCCGTGCCCTTGGGCAGGATCCGCTCGTCGGCCGTCTGGACATGGGTGTGGGTTCCGAACACCCCGCTGACCTCGCCGTCCAGGTACCAGCCCATGGCCATCTTCTCGGAGGTCGCCTCCGCATGCATGTCCACAATGACGGTTCGCGCCTCCTGCTTGACCGCCTCGACCTCGTGCCGGACGACCCGGAACGGGCAGTCCACCGTGGGCATCGACACCCGCCCCATCACCTGCACCACGCCGACCTTCTCGCCTGCAGCGGTCGTCACCACAACGCGGCCGCATCCCGGCACTCCCTTGGGATAGTTGGCGGGCCGCAGCAGCCGGGGCTCGTTCTTGATGTAGTCGATGACCTCCTTCTTGTCCCAGATGTGATTGCCGCTCGTGAGCACGTGCACACCCGCCGCGAACAGCTCCCGCGCCACATCCGGCGTGACACCGAAGCCCCCAGCGGCGTTTTCCGCGTTGGCAATGACGCAGTCCACCCCGCGCTCTCGGACGAGCCGCGGCACCTGGCGGGCGACGGTCTTGCGCCCCGGCTCGCCGATGATGTCGCCGATGAAGAGAATTCTCATTTCCACCCGCCCGCCCCGGCCGCGCCGAGACGCAGCCTTTGCCCGGATTTCACTTCGCGACGTCTGTAAAACGACTTTCGCGGATAACCGTGACCTTGATCTGGCCGGGATATGTCAGCTCCTGCTCGATCTTGCGGGCCAGGTCGCGGGACAGGACGGCGCATTCCGCGTCCGTGATCGTGTCCTGCTTCACGATCACCCGGATCTCCCGCCCGGCCTGGATGGCATAAGCCTTCTCCACTCCCTTGTAGTCTACGGCCAGCTTCTCCAGCTTCTCGAGGCGCTTGATGTAGGCCTCGACGGTCTCCCGCCGCGCCCCCGGCCGCGCCGCCGAGAGCGATTCTGCGGCCGCCACCAGCACCGTTTCGGGACAGATCGGCTCGACCTGCTCGTGGTGCGCAGCGATGGCGTTTCCCCGTATTTCTTGGCGAAGTCCGCGCCGATGATGGCGTGCGGGCCTTCCTCCTCCTGGCTCAGCGCCTTGCCCATGTCATGCATCAGGGCCCCACGCCGTGAGAGCTTGACATCCAGCTCCAATTCCGAGGCCATGATCCCGCAGATGTAGGCCGCCTCGCGCGCGTGGTAGAGGTTGTTCTGCCCGTAGCTCGTCCGGAACTTGAGCTTACCCAGGAGCTTCACGATCTCCGGATGGATGTTGGTGATCCCCAGCTCGAAGAGCACCTTCTCCGCCTCCTCGAGCATCATCTTGTCCAGGTCTTTCTTGACCTTCTCGACCACCTCTTCGATGCGGGTCGGGTGGATCCTGCCGTCCGCCATCAGCCGCTCCAGCGACACCTTCGCAATTTCCCGGCGAAGCGGATCGAAGCAGGAGATCAGGACCGCCTCGGGCGTTTCGTCCACGACCAGGTCGATACCCGTCGCGGCTTCCAGCGCCCGGATGTTCCGGCCCTCCCGGCCGATGATCCGACCCTTCATGCCGTCGCTCGGGAGCGGCACCACCGAGATCGTCGCCTCCGCCACGTAGTCCCGCGTGATCCGCTGGATGGACCGGGCGATGATCTCCTTCGCTTCCCGATCGGCAACCTCCTTGGTTTCGTCCTGGACCCGCTTGATCATCTTGGCGGCCTCGAACTTGGCCTCGCTCTCCACCTGCTGTAGGAGCGCCGCCTTGGCCTCGTCGGCCGTCATGCCCGAGGCGTATTCGAGCGCCTTGGTGCGTTCCTGGACCAGGCGCGCCAGGTCGGTCTCTTTTTCCTCCAACGCCTTCTCCCGGAACGTCACCGTCTTCTCTCGTTTCTGGAGTTCGGACTCGCGCCGGTCGAAATTGGACATCCGGCGGTCCAGGGACTCTTCTTTCTGGACTAGCCGCTTTTCCAGCGCGAGGATCTCGTTGCGCTGAGCCTGTAACTCCTTGTCGAGCTCGGCCCTCGCCTGGACGATCAGGTCCTTGGCTTCGAGCTGCGCTTCGCGCGCACGCGTGGAGGCCTCTCTCTCGGCCGCCCGGACGATCTGGGCCGCGCGATCCTCCGCCTCACGAAGCCGCGAGGGCACCACTTTGCCTTGAATGAGCCGGAGCAGGCCGGCGCCGAGGGCCGCTCCGGCGAACACCGCCAGGATCACAATGGTCAGGTCTGGAATGGGGTTCACCTCCCTTCACGCCAGCGCGACGACATCACCACGCGCCGCAGGGCAGCGCCATCGCGTACGGGGCACCCCTTGCTCGGGGCACCCGTTGCTCGGGGAACCCATTGCTCTACTGATGCAATGGGTCGATGCAATGGGTCACCAGCAACGGGTCGGGGGAGCGGAACTGGAAGCGAGTCGGTGAAAGGCGGACGGAAAGGCGATTAGAGAAGCGAGCCGCTTGCCCGGCAGGACGCAACCGGCGGGGAGGAAGAGTCGTCAGGAGGGGGCTTCAGCCCTTGCATGTACACCAGCGTCTGTGTCGCACATCCCTCATTCTGAGACCGAATCCCCCATTCCGTTCGGGCTCTCCAGAGCCAAAAAGCATGCTGACGGTGTTAGGCCCGAGCCCTGTCCCCATCCTGTTGTGTCAACTGAACCGGTTTGGTCTAACCAAAACCGCTCGTCCTCGTGAATTGTCATATCCAGCCTTGTCACAAGCCCTACATCGTGCAGGGCTTTCCACCGACGGGAGCATTCCGTTCCCATCCGGGCGCCAGTCTAGCAAAAACGTCTACGGGCTTGCAAGAACAAAAGCCCTATCTGGCGCCGCCGAGCGTCTCTTCGATCGAACTGATGAGACTATCGGCCATCTGCTCCACCTTCTCGTGCTGAAACTTGCGCGCCTGATGGAGCTGGTGCGCCAGGTTCAGGGCCGCCAGGATGGCGACTTTGGCGGGCGTGGCCACTTTCATCCCCCCGGCCAGGGTCCGCATCTGCTCGTCCACTTCCCTGGCCAACTCATTGACGTACGACTGGTCGGCTTCTCCCCGGATCGCGTACCGCTGGCCGTAGATCTCGACCTCAAATCTCTGGCTCACCGTCGTCCTCCGTTCCTGAGCGTCAGCCCTTGCCTGCTTGCCGGCTGTCCTCCCGATGTTCGAGGAGCTCCAGCTCGCCCAAAATCTTCTGCAATCGGCCCCGGAACCACTCCCGCTCCTTCTCGCGCCGGCGGGAGTCGGCCGCGTGGCGCTCCAGCTTGGCGTCCGCCTCGCGAAGGCGGGATTCCAGCTGCACCGCCCGCCGCTGCAGCCCGGTGGAATGCTTGATGAGCTCTTTGACCTTCGCTTCAAGGGCAGCCATCTTGTCCACGTCTGTCAGCACCCCTTCTCAAAAAACGACGCCGCGCACTCGAGCCCGCTCACCCGCTTGTATTCCCGGTAGGTGCGCAGGACCCGCTTCACGTACAGCCGGGTCTCGGTATAGGGAATCGTCTCGATGAACTCATCTGGATCGCTACCGCCGAATTGCTGCGCCCATTTGGATACGATATCGGGGCCGGCATTGTACGCCGCGATTGTATAGATCGGATTGTGGTTGAATTTCTCCCCCAGTTGTCCCAGGTACCGACTTCCGAGCTTGATGTTGTACGTGGGGTCGAACAACCGGTCCCGGTTGAACGCCTCGGCGCCCAGACGGTGCGCGATCATCTCCGCAGTTTGGGGCGTTACCTGCATCAGGCCCAGGGCGCCGGCCGGCGACACCGCTGACGGATTGTAGGTGCTCTCTTCCCGGATGATCGCGGCCACGAGATGCGGGTCCACACCGTGATCCGCCACCGTCTGGATCACCGGCAAGAGTCCCTGCGGGTACGCCAATTCCCAGAACGCAGCAGGCACTCCAGTGACGCCGCGGTCAATCACGTCAGGGAAGAACAGCTGTACCAATTTCAGGGCGCGATAGTACTCCCCGACCTCTTTGAAGAGGCCCGCCAGCCACAGAATGGCCCTGCGGTCTCCGCCGATCCGTCCGGGTAGCATGCCCAGCTCCTCACCCGCCTCGCGCAACAGGCCCACCATGCGAAGTTCCACGGCGCGCTGGTAGTGAACGTCGGTCGTGACCGTCTTGTCCTGGGGATCCAACCCGGGAAACGACCCGCTGTCTCCATCACCTCCGACGATGTTGGTCATCGCGGCCCCGCCCGCGCGTGCCCGTGCGGTGTGGCAGTAATAGGTCAACGGCGCCTCCGTGCAGAGCGCCGCGAACAGCGCGGCGGCTTTCTGCGGCTCGCCGGCCTTCTCCAGGCTCCGCCCTTTCCAATAGAGCGCCGCTAGGCGGACGGGGCCGTCCGGTTGGAGCTGAACGGCCTGATCAAAAGAGCGACCGGCCTCCTCGTAGCGACCACTCTTGTAAAGCAGCCACCCGGCGCGCCAATATCCTTCCGCGGCCAGGCTCTCCGGCTTCTCCTTTCGTCCGACTTGCTGATAGGTCTGGATCGCCTGATCCGTCCGCCCGCGATCCGCATGCTGGGCGGCCAGCATCAGCAAGAACTTCGCCTTCGCCTCGCCGGAAAGACGACCGGCTTCGACCTCGCGGGCGAGAGCGAGGAAAGGCTCGTCCAACCCCAGCCGCAGGAAGATCCGGCCGAGCCAGTTGATGGCCTCCTGCGCGAGCCCGTTCGTCCCGCTCTTGGCCAACTGCTCGAAGCTGGCGCGGGCATCCTCATAGCGTTTGAGCCGCACCTGCGCGATTCCGAGCGTCAGCCTGGCCTGTTCCCGGTGCGTCCCGCCCGGTGTCCCCTTGAGGATTTCTTCGCAGGCCTTTACCGCCTTGGGGTACTGGCCCGCGTCGAACAGCGTCTTAGCGCGCACCCAGCGCTCGCCCCCCGTCAATTCAGGAATCGCGACGCCTTCGCTCCGCAGGCGCTCCAGTCGCACCGCAGCGTCGTCGGCTTGCGAGGCGGCTGCATACTGAGTCCAGATGCGCTGATAGGTCGCGACCGCACCGGCGGTGTCGCCAACCTTCTCCAGGCACTCGCCGTGGCGCAAGAGCACAGCAGGCGCCAAGGCATGGCTGCTGTACTCCGACAGAAACTGAGCCTGCCGCTCCCTCGCGCGTCGGCAGTCATCGGCCAGGAACCACGCCTCGGCTGCCCGCGCCAGGGCCGGGGGCCTGAGCACGCTGTCCGGGTACCGCTCGACCAGCAAGTCGAAGGCCGTCGCGGCTCCGTTGTAGTCGCCGCGCTTCATCCCGGCCTCACCGAGGTAGAAGTGCGCGTAGTCGCCTAACGCAGGCAGATGCGCGGGCGCAGCCACAAGGTAGGGAACTGCCTGCCGATCGCCTTGCTCCTGGTACCACTTCCCGAGCAGCAGCTCGGCGCGACCGCCCCACGGCGTGCCCGAAAATTGATCGATGAGATCTTGCAAGAGACGAGTCGCTGTCTCCTGATCCTGCTGAGTCAACGATTGGACGGCCTGGGCCAGACAGGAGGCCGGCTCCACACACTGGGCGCCGCCCGGCAGGTCAGCAGACACGACGGTCACGAGGACGAGGACAACGCCGGAGGCAACGAGCGGCACGCCAAGCCGAAAGACACGAGACAGAAAGGTGAAGGAAGACATGAAGGTTGTCACGGAAGGCGCACGCATGACGAAAATTATACCACAGGGGTGTACGGCTTCCGCGGAGGATGTGGGTGGCTTGCTGCGTATCTGGATGCTGTGTTAGGCTCTCTCCGCAATGTCCCTGATAGACCTCATCGCCTTGAGCGCGGACGAACTGGCCGCGCTGGTGCGCGCCTGGGGCTGGCCCCGCTACCGCGCCCGGCAGATCCTCCGCTGGCTCTACCAGGCCCGCATCACGGACATCGCCGCCATGACGGACCGGACGCGCCTGGCCGCACAGTCACGCATCGGATCGTTGAGCCCATCCGAAGTCCTCACGTCGGAAGACGGCACACGGAAATTCATTTTCTCCCTGGAGGACGACAAGCGCATCGAAAGCGTCCTCATCCCAGATACCTCTCTCCGTTCGACTGATCGCCTGACCCTCTGTCTTTCCACCCAGGTCGGCTGCACGCTGGACTGTACGTTTTGTTTGACCGGGCAGATGGGGCTCCAGCGCAACCTCAGGGCCCATGAGATCGTGGGACAGGTCTTAGCCGCGCAACGACTCTTGCCGAAAGACCGGCCGATCACGAACCTCGTCCTCATGGGTATGGGCGAGCCGCTGGCCAACGCCTCGGCGGTGGAGGAAGCCAAGCCATCCGCCGCCTTACCAATCAGACCTGGGGCGTCGGCTTCTCGCCCCGCCGGATCACGCTGTCGACGGCCGGGCTGAGCCCACGGCTCACGCAGGTGGCGCGCATGGGCGTCAACCTGGCGGTGTCGCTGAACGCCACGACCAACGAACAGCGGAACCGGCTCATGCCGGCGGTCAACAAGGTGTACCCGTTGGAGACCCTGCTGGCAGCCTGTCGAGCGTTTCCCTTGAAACCACACCGCCGCTTGACGTTCGAGTACGTGCTGCTGGCCGACGTGAACGACACGGAGCAGGACGCCGCGCGGCTCGTCAAGTTGCTGCGCGGTCTCCGCTGCAAGATCAACCTGATCCCGTTCAACGAGTTTCCGGGCAACCCGCACCGGCGGCCCTCCGATGAACGCGTGCTGCGCTTCCAGGCCGTCCTGACACGGCACGGGCTGGAGGCCTACATCCGCAAAAGCAAGGGGCGGGACATCCTGGGCGCTTGCGGCCAGCTGGGCACGGTGCCTGATGCGCCGGTCCTTGTCCCCCCGCCCGGTTCGGGCAGTCCGCACCCTATTCCGATCCTCCAGTCGCACGCATGAAGAAAGGGACCAACCAGTGACCGCTCTCCAGCGAATCCTGTGCCGTGCGGCCGTCGTCTCACTTCTGGCGTTCCTCCCGACCAGCCAGCAGGCGATGGCCGGGCGTCTCACGGTCCAGGACTTCACGCTGGCCAACGGGCTCATGGTGCTGCTCGCGGAAGAGCACAAGGCTCCCGTCATCACGGTCCAGATCTGGTACAAGGTCGGCTCCCGCAACGAAGTCATGGGACGGGCCGGCCTCTCCCACATGCTCGAACACATGATGTTCAAGGGCACTCCCAAGTACGGGAAGGGCGAATTCTCCAAGATCATCGAAAAGAACGGGGGCAATGACAATGCCTTTACCAGCCAGGACTACACCGCCTATTTCGAAAACCTGGCCGCCGACAAGCTGGATCTCGCGCTCGAAATGGAGGCAGACCGGATGAAGGGGCTCCTCCTCGACGAAAAGGAGTTTCAGCTGGAGCGCGAAGTGGTCAAGGAGGAGCGCCGCCTGCGAGTCGAGGATGTCCCGATGGCGTACCTTGTCGAGCAGATGTCCGCCCAGGCCTTCATGGTTCACCCCTACCACTGGCCCATCATCGGATGGTTCCATGACCTGGACGCGATGACGCGCGAGGACCTCAAGGCCTACTACGAGACCTACTATGTTCCGAACAACGCGACGCTCGTGATCGTGGGCGATGTCACGGCCGAGTCCGCCCTGCCACTGATCAAGAAATATTTCGAAGGCATCCCCAAAGGCTCCCCGCCCAGACCCCCGTCGGTCGTTGAGCCGGTGCAACAGGGCGAACGGCGGATCGTGGTGAAGCGTGAAGCGCAACTCCCCTTCATTTATTTCGGCTACAAGGTGCCCAATTTCAAAAGCCGCGACGTGCATGCCCTGGCTGTCCTGGAGAACATCCTCTCGACCGGCAGGAGCGCGCGCCTCTACGACGCGCTCGTGTACCGGAAAAAACTGGCCTTGCAGGTGGGCGCCGGCTACAACGAATTGGCGGCAGACCCCGAGCTCTTCACGTTCTACGCGATGGTCAAGCCCGGCGCGAAGATCGCGGACGTGGAAAAGGCCGTGCTCGCGGAGATCGAACGGCTCAAGAAGGAGCCGCCGTCGGAGAAGGAACTCCAGAAGGCCAAAAACCAGGTGGCGGCCCACTACCTCTTCGAGCAGGATTCCGTCTTTCGACAGGGCATGCTGCTGGGCACGGCAGAGACCGTCGGCGCCGGCTGGCAGTACATCGCTGACTACGTGAACCAGCTCAGCCGCATCACCAGAGAGGACGTCCATCGGGTCGCGCGCACGTACCTGAATGCGGACACCCGCACCGTCGGCATCCTCATGCCCCTGTCGTCCAAATCCGAAGGCGCCCAGGCGGCGGGAGGCGCCCGATGATCCGCGCCACGTTCCTCCTCGCCGTGCTCGCGGTCGGGAGCGTCCTGACGAGTGCGTCCCACGCCGCCGAGATCGCAGTGGCCCGCGTGGTGACGCAGAACGGCATGACCGTGCTGATCGTGGACCAGCCCTCTCTGCCCATTGTCACCGTGACCGTCTTGATGAAAGCGGGAGCAGTCTACGATCCGGACGCCAAGGCCGGCCTGTCGTACATGGTCGCCGACATGCTGGACGAAGGCACCAAAACCCGGAGCGCGGTTCAACTCGCCGAGCAGATCGAGTTCATCGGAGGCGAGCTCACCGCCCAAGGCGGAGAGGACTCTACGACCGCCACGTTGCGCGTGCTGAAAAAAGACGCGGACCTCGGGTTCACTCTTCTGGCCGACATCCTTAGGAATCCCACATTTGAGGCGAAGGAGGTCACGCGTGTCCGCGACGAGCTGGTGGGCTTCCTCAAGTCGGAGAGAGACGAGCCGGGCACCATCGCCACCAAGGCCTTCAACGAGATCGTCTTCAAGGGCCATCCCTACCAGCGGCCGGCCAACGGCGACGAAATGACCGTGTCCCGGCTCACCCGGCAAGACCTGGTCGAGTTCCACAACAGCTTCTTCCGCCCGAACCGCGCGATCATGGCCATCGTCGGCGATGTGCGGAAGACCGAGGCCCTCGATCTGGTGAAGAAGTACTTCGGCTCCTGGACGCCGAAAGCGCTCCCGCTCCCGGCCTTCCCGACCCCGCTCCCTCTGCCGAAGCCCATGCTGAAGCTGATCGATAAGGACCTCACGCAAGCGACCATTGTCCTCGGTCATGTGGGCATTGAACGGCGGAACCCAGACTTCTACGCCGTGGCGGTGATGAACTATATCCTGGGCGGCGGCGGGTTCTCTTCGCGACTCGTGCACCGTATTCGCGACGAGCAGGGCCTGGCCTACGACGTGGACAGCGTCTTCGAAGCGAATGTCATGCCGGGTCCTTTCGCCGTGCGCGTGCAGACCCGGAACGCGGCGGCGAACCAGGCCCTCGCCAGCGTGCTTCAGGAGCTCAAGCGCATCCGGACCGAACCGGTCAGCGACCAGGAACTGGCCGACGCCAAAGCGTACCTGATCGGCAGCTTCCCGCTGCGCATGGACACCGCCGCGAAACTCGCGTCGCTGCTGAACCTCGTGGAGCTGCACGGCCTCGGCCTGAGCTATTTCGACGATTACCCCAAGGCCATTGCGTCGGTGACAAAAGAGGACGTCCTGCGCGTGGCCCGGACGTATCTCAACCCCGACCTCTACGCCCTGGTCATCGTCGGCAAATTGGCCGAAGCCAAGATTGACGCGAATGTCGTCCTCAACACGAAGTGACGCCGGGACCGCGGACCTCGCGCTCGATCGTCTCAGGGCGATCGTGGGCGACATGGACTCCGCGCTCGTCGCCTTCTCCGGCGGCGTCGACAGCACGCTCGTCCTGAAAGTGGCGCACGACGTGCTCGGAGCGCGTGCCGTCGCAGTGACGGCGGTGTCCCCCACGTTCCCTGCCA
Source organism: Nitrospirota bacterium (assembly GCA_005877505.1). Taxonomy (GTDB): domain Bacteria; phylum Nitrospirota; class Nitrospiria; order Nitrospirales; family NS-4; genus NS-12. The sequence goes on along the minus strand of VBOO01000019.1, from coordinate 5,139 downwards.
TTGAATTGGCGCTGTCCCAGACGATCTGCGCGGAACTCGGCGTCCGGCAGATCATCCACGAAACAGATCAGCTCCGCGACTCTGAGTTCGTGATGAACACCACCAGCAGGTGCTACCGGTGCAAGACGGACCTCTACTCGGCGCTGGTCCCCATGGCCTCGGGGCTCGGTCTCGCGTATGTCGTGAACGGGACGCAATGCGATGACCTGGGCGACGATCGTCCGGGTCTCCAGGCCGCGCGCGAGCACCGTGTCCGGAGTCCGTTGGTGGAGGCCGGCATGGGCAAGACGGCAGTCCGGCAGGCGGCGCGACGGCTGGGGCTGTCGAACTGGGACAAGCCCGCAGCCGCATGCCTGTCGTCGCGCATTGTCCGGGGGGAGACGATCACGGTGGAGCGGCTCAGACGGATCGAAGCCGCCGAGGCGGTCCTGCTGGATGAAGGCTTTCGTCAGGTGCGGGTGCGGGATCACGGCGGGCACGCGCGGGTCGAGGTGGGGCAGGAAGAGCTCTCGCGGCTCGTCGAGCCAAGGATGCGCGACCACGTCACCAGCAGGCTTACCGCGCTGGGCTTCGCGAGCGTGACCCTCGATCCCGCCGGCTACCGCCCCGGCAGCGCAAACATCCCTACCATTTAACCATCCTGAGCAAAGCGAAGAAATGGGCCTAGTTTACCCTCGCCCGGGGCACCCATTGCTCTTCTGAATGCAATGGGTCATGGAGAGGGTTAGGGTGAGGGGTTCTTCGTGCGCTGTCTCGCTCAGGGCTGCGGGTTGGCCTTCAGCAGTTCTCGTACTTTACTGACAAGGGCCTCGATGGGGAAGGATTTAGGGAAAAAGTTTGCCATGTCGACAACCCGGAGCTTCTCACGGACGATCTCAAACGGGTACCCGGAGATGTAGAGCACTTTCATGTTCGGGCGTGACGATGTCAACATGTAGGCCAATTCACGCCCGTTAATCCCGGGCATCATGACATCCACGACTGTCAAATGGATGGGGCCATCATGCCGCCTGGCGATCAGGAGCGCTTCGCTGTTGAAACGGGCCTCCAAGACGGTGTACCCCTGCTGCTTAAAACTGTCACGAACCAGTGCCCGGACCGACTCATCGTCATCCACGAGCAGAATAGTCTCCATGCCCGGGTCGATCGTTCGCGTTAGGTCACCCATTGGAATCGATTGTATCGCGACACGGGCTCCCGCGAAAGAGGCTCCAAGAGGCAGGACTGCGGCGTGTCCTGTGCGTGTGGGCTGAGGAGCAGAACCCCGGAGAGTCGGGTCTAGTCGTTATGCCTCGTAGGCTTTGTCGCGGGCGGCACGGCACAGTCTTACCGCCCTGCGATTGGCTTCCGATAGCGCACCGCCTGGGGCATCGTCGGATAAGGCGACGATGGCCGCCTCGCATGCCTCCAAAAGGTCTGGAGCAGCCGAGATCAGCCGACCGTTACCCAGGTCTAGATCATCCCCCCCGCAACAATCGGCCACAGAGTAGTTATCCAACAAACCGACGATATGCGGCGGGAACATCTCGTCTCTTTCATTGACATAGACCGCTAGATGCCAGGGTCCTGGCGTATGAAGGGTCATCATGGTGTTTCGCCTTACGCTAAGACACAAATCGAGTCCGCCCAGGCTGCACCCGACAGAGATCCCAAGCCGCGCCGATCTTGGACAATCCAAAGATCAGCCACTTTGACGGATCAAAGTTATACCACCGCGGCCCGTTCCGGTAGTCTCGCTGATGGGCGTGGTGATAATTGTGGTACCCCTCGCCAAAGGTAACGAGAGAGACCACCCAACTGTCCCGGCTCGAGTCCGTCGCCGTATGCGGCTGTGCTCCCCACAGATGACAGATGGAATTGATGCAGAAGGTGGAATTGAGCACGAGGAAGGTCCGCCCCACGCCCGCCAGCAGAAAGCAGCCGAGCCCGCCCATCCACCCGTCATAGAGAAAGCCCACCACAAAGGGCAGGGCGAGCCCGAGCAGCAGGAGGGGTACGTAGTACCGGTGCTGCCACATCACTAACGGGTCCTGCCGCAGACGCGAGGTGTATCTCTCATCGTAGGCGTAAGGGTCAGTGAAAAAAATCCACCCGACGTGGCTGTACCAAAACCCCCGTTGGGCGTTATAGGGGTCCTCTTCCTCGTCACACCGTGCATGGTGGCGGATATGAGCCGAGGCCCACTTGAGCGCCGAGTTTTCCAAAGCCCATCCGCCAGCGATCAACAAAGCCGCCTTGACCCACCTCGGGCAGTCGAAGCTTCGGTGGGCGATGAGACGATGGTAGCCGACCGTGATGCCCAAACCAGTGACGACATACAGGAGCCCGAACATGGCCCAATCCACCCACGAGTAGTCATGGAAATACGCGAACACGGGAAGCCCGACCAGGGCGCCCAGGGTGATGAGGCTGAAAAGGATGATCGTCCCATAACTGCACTGACGAGTCAGCGGCTTGACAGAGTCTGCAGTAGACGGCATAGCGACGGTCTCCTGGTTTGGGAAAGAGAACGGTCACGCAACAAGCAGGAAAACGCTTGCAGCAAGACTAGCGATGAATCGAGCGATACGGTACCACACTTTCCCGCAGAACACAATATGGTTGCAGCTTGTGCCGCATTCTTTTCAGGATTAGAATTGTCCCCATCCGAGGGTGGTTCGGTGTCATTCGACCGAGAACGACAGAGCGAGGCTCCGATCGTTCGCCGCAGTCATAAGGAGGAAGCCATGCCAATCTACGTGAGCCTGGTGAAGTTCACGCGGGAAGGGATCATGACGATGAAGGACCAGGGTATCGACCGGTCTGACAAGGTGAAGAAGAACATCGAGGAACTGGGCGGGAAACTGCTCGCCGCCTACTATTGTCTCGGAGACTACGATGTAGTAGCCATCCTCCAGTTCCCGGACAACAAGACGGCGATGAAAGCCGCGGTCAAGAACGCCTCCCTCGGGCACATCTCGATCACCACGATGCCGGCCTTGCCGAGGGATGAATGGGCGACGCTGTTGCGTGAGCTCTGGAAGAAGAAATAACCCGGTGGGGACGGATTTCAAATCTGTCCCCCTACGACTTCTCGAAGTCCTTGGCGACCGCGATGAGGGCCTCGTCGGCCAGACGCTTGTGGTCGGCGTCCGTCAGAGTCCGTTCGAGCACTTTCTCCGCGATGCGCAGGCCCAGCTCGCTGGTATAGCGTCGCACCTCCTCGAGCGCCTTGCGGCGCTCCTGCTCGATCTCACGGGCGGCATTCGCCTTGATCCGCTCCGCCTCGGCCGCCATCCGGCGCTCGTTCTCTTCCATCATATGCTGCACCCTGACCTTGGCTTGGGCGACCAGCTCCGCTGCCTCCTGTTGCGCGGATTGCATCCTGGCCTCGTACTCGGCCAACCGCCGTTCGGCTTCCGCGCGCGATCGCTCCGCCGCCTCGATGCTCTCGCGGATCTTCCGTTCCCGCTCATCAAGGGCATTGAGAATCCCGGGGAAGGCGTACTTGTAGAGCAGGAACAGCAAGATGCCGAAGGAAACCCATTCCCAGAAGAGCAACGAGGAGAAAAAGTGGGTGTCAAACTGTGGCATGGCGAAGTCCTCTCCGGATGGTGACGCTCCGCGTCGACGGAATGATTATTTTCGAAGCCCCATGATGATGAACGCAACGACGAGCCCGTAGAGCGCGATCGCTTCTACGAGGGCGAACCCGATCCACATGTACTTGCCGACCCGCCCTTCGGCTTCAGGCTGTCGAGCCACCGCTTCGATCATCTTTCCGAAGATGTACCCGATGCCCACGCCGGCGCCGGCAAACCCGGCGGCCGCCAACCCCATTCCCAACAGTGCAGCCGATGCAGCGTCCATTCAGCGTTCTCCTTTCTTGTCGCAATTCACGCGGTTAGTGCGCGCCCTCGGAATGTCCGTGCAGAGTGATGGCGTCTCCGAGATACACGCAGGTCAAAATCGTAAAAATGTAGGCTTGAATAAATGCGATGAGCACTTCTAATCCCGATATCGCGATCGTGAACGCAAACGGAAGCCAGCCGATAAACACGGGCAGCGAGAGCACCATGCCGAAGAGGACTGCCAGAATCGTGTGCCCGGCCGTCATGTTGGCAAACAGTCGGACCGCAAGCGCGAATGGCCGCGCCAACTGGCTCACGATTTCGATCGGGATCATCAGAGGGAGGAGCCACAAGGGCGTTCCCGGAGGAACCAGAATTCCGAAGAACCTGATGCCGTGGAGGGCGAACCCCACGACGACGCTCATGGTGTACACAAAGATCGCGAAGGACGCCGTGACCACGATCTGGCTCGTCACCGTGTAGGCGCCGGGGATGAGCCCCAACAGGTTGCAGAATAGGATGAACACAAACAGCGTTGCGACGAAGGGAAAGAACCGCATGCCTTTCTCCCCCATCATATCCAGGATCATCCCCCGGATAAACTCCACCAGCATCTCGGCCACGCTCTGCAGCCTGGTCGGGACCAGCCGACGCTCGCGGCCCGCCGTGTAGAGAAGCCACGATGCCAGGGCGATCACGATCCACATCATGATCACCGCCTTGTTCGGCGTGATGTCGAGCCCGAACAGGTGAAACTCCCCGTAGGGGTGCAATTCAAAGGGATGGAGGGGATTGCTTTCCATCGATCAGAGCCGTGACGCAGTCCGATACACGTTCAACAGACCCGCCGCCATGCCCAGGAAGATCCCGATGATGATTCCTACTGGTGCGGAACTGAAGTACGCGTCGGCCAGGTATCCCAAGCCGCCGCCCACGATCAGGGCGGCTACCAGCTCGACGCCGATCCGCGCGGCGATCGCGAGGCCTTTCCGGAACGCATCGGGCTGATCAACCATGAAACCCAGCGCCTGCGGCTTCGCGCTCCGCGCCTCCGTAGCTGCGAGGTCTCGGCCGAGCAGCGTTAAGATAGCCGCGAAGTCGGGGCACCCGTTGCTCGGGGTACCAGTTGCTCTTCAATTGCAACGGGTCACCAGCAACGGGTCGTGAGCGGCGTTCAAATTGCTCCGGTCAAAATCGGGCGCCATCTAAACAGAATCGCTGAAGTAAGTCAAGGTTGCCGGATGCCTTGCTGGGACCGTGACAGGTAAGCTAAGATGCCGCCCACGAGGGCTCCCCGCGATGTTTCGAA
>VBOO01000101.1 GCA_005877505.1 Nitrospirota bacterium | reverse complement strand
TGAGATCTGCGGGAAGACGCGAGCGGTCGGCAACAACGTCAGCCACGCCAACAACCGCACCAAGCGCGTCTTCCGTCCGAACCTGCAAACCATCCGGGCGCTCGTGAACGGCGCCGCGCGACGCCTGCTCGTGTGCACCCGCTGCATCCGCAGCGGGAAAATCAAGAAGGCCGGTTAAGCCAACAGTCCTTTTCTCACCGCCTGCATTCCAGAAACAAGTCGAGTCTGACCCCAATTTTACTTCTGAGGAGCTTTTTTCAGCTTGAGGCGGACATGCGTGACGACCTTGCGTACCCCGTCCATCTCTTTGGTCATCGTAATCACCTTGTTCAGCTCCTCTTGATCATGCGCCAGCCCGATGAAATAGACCACTCCGTTCACTGACCGCCACCGATAGTTGAGCGAACTGACGCCCTTGGCCGCAAGGAGGTTAAACTTCAGTTTGGTCTCGATGGCCCAATCCTTGACACTTGCAACGACACCCCCTTCAGGAGTGACCTGGATTTCATTGAAAATCATGCGCACACCCTTGACCCGCTGTGCAATCTCCTGCGCCTTCCTTTTGGCCTCGGCTTTTGTGACCGAGCCTGTCAGCAGGACCTGCCCTTCGTAGACATCGGTGCTGATGTCCATCACCATTGCTTCGTCAAAGTATTTGCCTGTAATCTCGGATTTGATCGAATAGTCTTCCATGGAGTTGTACAACGGGCGGCCTTCCGCAGCCGTTGTCGCAACTGAGGTCGCCGCGGTCACAACATCGAGCGCCACATCGAGCGCCACATCGAGCGCCGTGCTGATACAGCCGGAGAGGAGCAATAGAGCGAAAAGAGCAATGAGAAGGATCACGCGGCGGCTAGGACGCCCTGGCATAAGGTCTTGATACCCGGTGGCGGCTTGTCTTCCGCATTATCAGCAACTACAATGCCAATGCGGGGATTACATGGAAACATACAGATAGAGCCTGAATGAGCAAATCCAGATGTGTCGCTAAAGATACTCGCGCTATCCTTTGGGCAAAATGGACCGTTCACCATTGATTCCACGCACTCGGCTGTGATGCTCGTTTTCCAGTCTTGGCCATCCGTAAGGCCAGGCCAAACTTGGGGACTTACCAAGGGGGACGCTAGGAAGAAAATTTGGCAGTGAGCGAGCTTGGAATGGGGCGGGTGGTAAAGTAAAGCGGGACAGATTTATTTTTTGCTCGCTCTGCAAAGAGCGGCGTTTCTTCCACGAAAAATAAATCTGTCCCGCTTTCTTTTTGGATGATAGGTTAGAACTCTTTGTAGGGTAGCCACTTACCGTTCATGGTGATCTTGACTCGCGCCTCGCCCTGTGATCCTGTGACCTTTTCCATATCAATGGAGAAGTCGATGGCACTCATAATCCCATCCCCGAACATTTCGTTTGCCATGTCGCGAAGCGAGTCCCCATAGACCCCGACGATTTCCAGTAGTCGGTACTTGAACGGGTCTGTCGTAATCGGAAACTCGGTTCGAACGGGGAAGGCCGTGACTGCTTCTGCCACTTCGGGCTTCAGGTCGAGCGCCTTCGCCAGCTTCTTGGTTTCTTCTGGTCCCAGGCGTTGCTGGCCATTGAGGACCGCCGCCAGATAAACCGGCCCCCGTCCGGTGGCCTGCCCAAGAGCCTGAAACGTCATCTTCTTCTCCTGCCGCTTTGCCCTGATCATGGCTAATGCCTGTACTCTGTCCATTCTGTTCCTCCGTCGCTCGTATGGGATTTTCGCCTCAGACTGGTCGATCCAAGTAGCAGCAAGGCTAGGCCACCCCTCGGGACCTGTCAAGCACGGAACTAGGCGAAATGCGACGACAGGAGTATCAGTTGAAGTGCTTGAACGGTATGGAGCGGGAGACGGGATTTGAACCGCGCTCCGTCGCCGGTTCGGCCCTGAAGCCTGCCTCACCGGCTCCCGCTAGGGCGCCAGCCCCCTCGCGCCTCCGCTTGGCGTCGGTCACCCCACGAAGGGGGCATACCCCCTTCGAAACCCCCGGTCGCGGGTTCAAAGTGACCTCGACCTTGGGCATGGGAAACAAAGTTTGGAGCGGGAGACGGGATTTGAACCCGCGACCGACGGCTTGGGAAGCCGCTGCGCTACCACTGCGCTACTCCCGCTGTACCTGGATTATCCTCTAGGCCGCGGAAGCAAGTCAATTCATGATTTGGCTTCGAAGCGGAGGACGGCGAACCGCTTTTTGCCGACTTTCAGCCGATACTCCCGTCCGGGCTCGCCAAGCAGGATGCGATCCCCGTCGGTCACCTTCTCGCCGTCCAGCTCCACGCCGCCCTGCGCGATCAGCCGCCGCGCCTCGGTCCTGCTGGGGGCAAGCCCGGCCTTCGTGATCACGGCGACCAGTGGGGTCGGCCCGGCCGGTAGCACCTTGCGCTCCGCCGACTCCACAGGGAATTCCCGCTCGCTGAACTTTTGCCGAAACTCCGCACGCGCATCCGCCGCGGCAGCCTGGCCGTGATAGCGGGCTACGAGCGCATTGGCCAGATTCAATTTGGCCTCCATGGGGTGCATGGCTTTGATGGCGTTCACATCCTCGGTGGTGAGCAGCTCGTAATACCTCACCATGAGCATGTCCGAGATGGACATGAGCTTGCCGAACATTTCGCCGGGCGGATCCTCCACCGCGATGTAATTGCCGAGGCTCTTGCTCATCTTGCGCACGCCGTCGGTGCCCTCCAGTAAGGGCATCGTGATGACGACCTGCGGGGGTTGGCCGTATGCGCGCTGCAACTCCCGCCCGACCAGCAGGTTAAACTTCTGGTCGGTCCCGCCGAGCTCGACATCCGCTTCGAGCGCCACCGAGTCGTACCCCTGAACCAGCGGGTAGAGGAACTCGTGGATGCTGATCGGCTTCTGGTCGTGATAGCGCTTGTGGAAATCGTCGCGCTCGAGCATCCGGGCCACGCTGTAGTGCGCGCTCAGGTGGATGAGCTGCTCGGCCGTCAGAGCGTTCATCCACCGGCTGTTGAAGTCGATGACGGTCCGCTCGGGAGCCAAAATCTTGTAGATCTGCCGCTCGTACGTCTTGGCGTTCTGCCGCACCTCCTCCTTCGTCAGCGGCTTACGGGTCTCCGAGACGCCGGACGGGTCGCCGATCATGCCGGTGAAGTCGCCGATGAGGAAGATGACCTCGTGGCCCAGGTCCTGGAAGTGCTTGAGCTTGTGGATGAGGACCGTGTGTCCGAGATGGAGGTCCGGCGCGGTGGGATCGAATCCGGCCTTCACGCGGAGCGGACGCCGGTCTTTCAGCGACGCCGCGAGCTTTTCTTCAAGCTCCTTCGTGGAGATGATCTCGACCGCCCCGCGCGCGATGAGGGCGAGCTGCCGCTCCACCTCGTTCATGGCGTGACCCTCGCCGTGACCAGCGGGCGCAAGCGCTCCATCCGCTTCGCCCCGATGCCCCGCACCTTTCTCAACTCCTCCACGCTCCGGAACCCGCCGTGGCTCCTCCGGTACTCCACCAGGCGCTGGGCGAGCTCCTCGCCGATGCCCGGCAGTTCCATGAGATCTTCCAGGCGGGCGGCATTCAGATCGAGCGGGAACGTGGTGGGACGGAGCGCGACTGATCGGGCCGTGGCCGACACGGGCTTGCCCGAGCCAGGCCTCGTCGCGGCCGCGTCCTCATCTCCGGCCTCACGGTCCAGTGAGCCGGCCTGGGCAAGCAGGGCGACGGCTTGCGCCGATTCGCGGTCGCTCCCGCGTTCCGCCGCCCAGTAAAGGACCCCCACCGTCACGGCCAGCATCAGGACGTTGATCATCAGAGCTTTGAGAAGCGTCACCAAGTCACCTTGGACAATTATCCTTTCACGCCCCCCACCCTGACCCTCCCCCTCTGACCCATTGCAACGGTAGGAGCAATGGGTGCCCCGGAGGGATAGGTGGGGGTGATGCACCTTATGAGCCCACTTTGCGCCGGGCCAGGTGGATCGCCAGGCCCTCGACATCCTCGGCCGCTTCCATCAGTCCTTCCGGCATCGTCGGATGCGCATGCACCGTTTGGGCCAGCGTCTCGGCGGTCGCGCCCATCTGCATGGCCACCGCGGCTTCATGGATCAGGTCCGCCGCGTGCGCCCCGACCAGATGGACGCCGACGATGCGGCCGGTCTTCGCGTCGGTGATGATCTTCATCAGACCGGTAGTCTCACCGGTGACGTGGGCCTTGCCGAGCCCGACCGGGCGAAACTTGCCGACCTTGAGCTCCAGACCCTGCTGTTTGGCTTCCTGCTCGGTCAACCCCACCCGTCCGACCTCCGGGAAGGTGAAGATGCCAGCCGGGATCACGTCGTAGCGCATGACGGTCGGATGGCCGAGGATGTTGCGGGCCGCGACCTTTCCCTGCGCGGAGGCCACATGCGCCAGCATCGCCTTCCCCACGACGTCGCCGATCGCATAGACGCCCGGCGCCGTGGTTTCCATTCGCTCGTTGACGAGAATCTCGCCGCGGCGGCCGAGGCTCACCCCTGCCTGGTCTAAGCCCAGACCGCCGGTGTTGAACCGCCGCCCGATGGAGACCAGCACTTTGGAGGTGGTCACCGTCCCGCCGTCCGCCAGTGAACTCATGACGCCATCGGTGCCGACCGCCACCTTCTCC